>NZ_JASHAR010000009.1:0-74323 GCF_047465045.1 Streptococcus mitis | reverse complement strand
GTGGATTATCTACTTTTCCATGCTTGGTAACGGGTATCAATCAATAACTGGGTGAGGCGTCCCATGGTTTCCCTTTCTTCTTGGGTGAGGGATTGCGCTTGGACAAAGAGATGATGAATGTGTTCAAGCGCCTTTAAGGAAGACAGGTCATTGATGGAGCTAATCCCAGCATCTAGAATGGTGCCAAAGAAAAGGTCAAAGTAGAGCTGGAGTTCTTCGTCAGGGACTGTCGCTACCCATTCTTTGAAGGTTGTGTCGACTTGTTGGCTATCACTGTTGGTCTTATCCAGTTGAACGAAGTGCTTGTCCTCAATCTGCCAACTAAAGGTATCGTGTTGGGCGATACCACCTAAGGCAGTACTGTGCACGATGATTTGCTGGTTAGGGATTTCCATCATCATACCGATAATGGAGCCTTGAGGGATGAAGACCTTGGTTCTATCCATTATCCCTTGATAGCCCTCAGTTTGTGTCAGTTCTTTGTGGAGACCAGGCGCATCAAAAGTATAAACTGCTGTGATTTGATCTTGCAAGCTTTGCTCAATTTGGCTAGCAGCATAGATGGCTAAATTTCCTCCCTTGGAATGCCCAGCCAGAATGACCTTTTGCTTAGGATGGTGGGCAAAAAAGTTCTTTAAATAGCGAAGGGCGTGCTTTTGAGCAGGAATTTCCTTCATATAGGTCAGGTGGAAATCTTCCTTCCAGCCAATGATACTGTCATCAGTCCCACGAAAGACAATCAGATAGGTATCGAGATTGAGGCGGTAGGTCATAGCCGCAAATTGCTTTTGCAGTTCAGGGTCAATGTCATTGATAAAATGGGAGAGTTTGCAATTTTTGAAGCGCTTGTGTTGAGCTAGTTCATCTAATAGCTGGAGGCGATTTTTGCTGGTCAACATGTTAGGCTCTCTTGGAACCTGAGGAGCCAGGTCTAAAAGTCGCTGAGGACTTGTGGAGACTAGATTATCAAAGGAGAGGTAGGTAGTTTCTGTTAAGGATAGAATGTCTAACTCATTTAAAGGAAGGTCGTAATAAGAATCGTATGCGACATCTTTCAGATAATCAAAAATATTGGCCATAAGAGCTCCTTTCTTTTTATTTATCTTATCAAATTTCCCTCAAATTAGCTAGTAGCATTGCCTGTTTGTACTGGATAAAAACAAGCCCTTTCAAATTCAGTTTCAGGCCTTCTAGCATGGAAAAATCTGTTATAATAATAGAAAAGGAGAAGCGCATGCACAAGATTTTATTAGTAGAAGATGATCAGGTCATTCGTCAACAGGTCGGGAAAATGCTCTCTGAATGGGGATTTGAAGTGGTTCTGGTAGAAGACTTTATGGAAGTTTTGAGTCTTTTTGTCCAGTCGGAGCCTCATCTGGTCCTCATGGATATTGGATTGCCCTTGTTTAATGGCTATCACTGGTGTCAGGAAATTCGCAAGATTTCCAAGGTACCTATCATGTTTCTGTCTTCGAGAGACCAGGCTATGGATATTGTCATGGCAATCAACATGGGGGCGGATGACTTTGTGACCAAACCTTTTGACCAGCAGGTTCTTTTAGCCAAGGTTCAGGGCTTGTTGCGCCGTTCCTATGAGTTTGGGCGTGACGAGAGTTTACTGGAATACGCTGGTGTTATCCTCAATACCAAATCCATGGATTTACATTATCAAGGGCAAGTCTTGAATTTGACCAAGAATGAATTCCAGATTTTACGAGTTTTGTTTGAGCATGCGGGCAATATCGTAGCACGTGATGACCTGATGCGGGAACTTTGGAACAGTGACTTTTTCATTGATGATAATACGCTCTCTGTTAATGTGGCTCGATTGCGTAAAAAGTTGGAAGAGCAGGGCTTGGTAGGATTTATCGAGACCAAGAAAGGGATAGGGTACGGACTGAAGCATGCTTGATTGGAAACAATTTTTTCTAGCCTATCTGCGCTCCCGTAGTCGTCTTTTTATCTATCTACTTTCTTTGACGTTTCTGGTTTTGCTCTTTCAGTTTTTATTTGCCAGTTTGGGAATTTACTTTCTCTACTTTTTCCTGCTGTGTTGCTTTGTAACCATCTTATTTTTCACTTGGGACATATTGGTGGAAATGCAGGTCTATCGCCAGGAAATTCTCTATGGGGAGAGGGAAGCCAAATCTCCATTGGAAAGAGCCTTGGCTGAAAAATTAGAAGCGCGTGAGATGGAACTCTATCAGCAGAGGTCAGACGCAGAAAGAAAACTGACGGATTTGCTGGATTACTATACCTTGTGGGTCCATCAGATTAAGACCCCCATTGCAGCCAGTCAACTCTTAGTTGCAGAAGTAGCTGACCGCCAATTAAAGCAGCAATTAGAACAGGAAATTTTCAAGATTGACTCCTATACCAATCTAGTTTTACAGTACCTACGTTTAGAAAGTTTTCATGATGATTTGGTCTTAAAGCAGGTTCAAATTGAGGACTTGGTCAAGGAAATAATTCGTAAATATGCTCTTTTCTTTATTCAAAAAGGCTTAAATGTCAATCTACATGACCTTGATAAAGAAATCGTGACGGATAAGAAGTGGCTACTAGTGGTCATTGAACAAATTATCTCAAATAGTCTCAAGTACACCAAGGAAGGTGGTCTGGAGATTTATATGGAAGGCCAGGAACTCTGTATCAAGGATACGGGAATCGGGATAAAAAACAGTGATGTCCTCCGAGTCTTTGAACGTGGTTTCTCAGGATATAATGGACGTCTAACCCAGCAGTCATCTGGACTTGGACTTTATCTATCTAAGAAAATTTCTGAAGAACTGGGTCACCAGATTCGTATCGAGTCTGAGGTCGGTACAGGAACGACAGTGCGGATTCAGTTTGCTCAAGTGAACTTAGTCCTTGAGTGAGAAGAGACAATGAGTTTTTACCCAATCTCTTTTTGCTATATTTCAGGATATTTGAAGACTGTTTTTTACAAAATCAATAATAGAATTTTTAATACGGAATATAGTATAAATACTGGTTCAAAGTGAAGTTTTGTATGCTTTATACTTTTGTTGAGTATAAAATCTATAAACTAAGGGTGAATTACAAAAATTAATTTGAGATGAAGTGAATTGTAGACTTGGGAAATGTCTCCTATTCGATTTCAGAATGAATCGTTGATACAGGATTAAAAGAACTGCAGCTTTCTTTTTATTTTGAATGATAGTAAAAACTGCAGTACTTGTGTGATTTACAATTATTGCACTCAATGTCCGAGTATCGCACTATCTGAAATAGGGAATAGTAGAGATTGTTCTGCGATATGTAAAAAAACGCATTAGTAAGGAGTATCGTATATGCTACCATATCTTAAAACTATTAGATGGTATCTCTTCTTTAATTTTCTTTTTGGTGTAGTATCGAATATCTGCACAGCTTTGTTACCGTATTTCACGCAGGCATTAATCAAAGGGGATTATCAAGTAGCTCTATATGGTTACTCTATGTCAGTGGCTGGCTATTTGAGTTGTAACTATATCCAAATGATACTTGATTGGAAGCAGGGGATTATCTTTTCGACTACTTTGAAAAATGAGTGGTTTCGTTCACTTCTGGGACTCAGTCACCACGATTTCAAGCAGAAAACAGTAGCAGAGTATATTTCCTATCAATCTAATGACCTAGATTCGTTGGAAAAGGATTACCTTCCTCCATTGATGAGTTTTATTAAACAAATTTTACGTATCATCATTTACGCTTTCATTATTAGCAGAACAATTAATCCTATTGTATCACTGATTTTAATCTTTTCTACTGGAATTAGTATTCAAATTCCTAAAATCGTTGGGAAGTTGACCGCTAATCGTAGACAGGTTTACTTGAAAAAACAAGGAGATTACTATCGAACTTTGGAGGATTTGCTCATGGGACATCATTTGGTAAATAAACTAACTATGTCGCATTTTTTGAATCAACAAAAGAGTTCTCTAAAGAATTTGCAGGATAAGTATTTTAAGTATGGTTTGACAAAAATTACAGGCATCTTATTGACAGGTGTTTCTTTTGAATTCATTAGTCTTGTTCTGTTTATTTATTTAGCCTACTCTCTATCTCACCAGCAACTCGGTATTCCTGAGGTGGTGGCGAGTTTCGGATATATTAATGCTTTTTCTGAACCAATACAGGAAATCCTTTATGATTTACAAATGTTAGAGTCCGTAAAACCTGTAATCAAGAGTTTTCAAAACATTGTTGGGAGACCCGTTTCAGTTCAAGCACCTCAACATTCTTTTGATACGATTACTTTGAAAAATATTTCCAAACAACTGGGAGAATCAAAATTGATAATTACTTCCGCTACGATTCAAAAAGGGGATAAAATTGCGCTTATTGGTAAGAATGGGTCTGGAAAAAGTAGTCTTCTCAACATTTTAAATGGAACAGATGAAGATTTTGAAGGACAAATTGTGCTAGATGGGCTTGTTTTGGACCATCTTTGGGGAAGATTCGGTATGATTCTGCAACAAGAACATACATTTATTTCAAGTTATGAAAATAATGTAACGCTATTCAATAGTTTCAATGAAAAATTCAGAGAAGAAGATTTTGAAAAAATTCCACCACAATCCCTGTCAGGTGGTCAGCAACAACGAATGTATTTAAATCGTGAGAAAAATCGTAAAAATCCATTGCTTATCCTAGACGAACCTTTCTCTGCTTTGGATACTAATCAGTTTAAAATGGAATTGGAAAGAGTTCTGGAACTACCAAGTGCCGTCATTGTTACTTTACATCGCCAAAACGAATTATTAAGTAAGTTTGACCAAGTTTGGGAAATTAAGAATGGAGAACTTGTAATTTTGAAATAGCTAAATTATAAAGAATAAAACGCATAGTATCAAGGTTCTTCTGATACCGTTTTTCCCTCTTCGGATAAGGAAACAAAAATTTCTTGCTTCCTCTATCTGTTCAATTGATAGATTTCTTCAGAGAAAGGTTGTAAAATTTTTGATATAATATCAAGGATGGACTGATGGATATTTAAAGGATTATTTTCAAAAGAATGACAGGTGAGAATTAAAATATGTAAAATTGAAAAGAAGTCTCTCTGCCACCATCTAAGCAGAAACAAGAGTATATGAAATAAAAGGAGTAACCAATGACTGGAAATTATTCAACACGTGAATATCGTGAGAAATTATATGATGATCTTCATGTTCGATTAAGAGATACAGTGATTTTGATGTGTGCGATTTTTATTGCCTCTATAGGTTTAAATATGAATTCAACAGCTGTCATTATTGGAGCCATGCTGATTTCCCCTCTTATGACACCGATTGTTGGACTCGGATTTGGTTTAGCTATTTTTGATACGCGTTTAATCAAGCAATCTTTAGAGGTTTTATTTACTCAAGTATTGGTCAGCTTGCTTGTCTCGACTTTGTATTTCTGGATTTCTCCCTTATCTTATGCAAGTAGCGAGTTGATTGCACGAACCTCTCCAACCATTTGGGATGTTCTCATTGCTATCGCGGGTGGGATAGCAGGTTTCATTGGTTCAAGGAAAAAAGAAGCAAACAATATCGTACCAGGAGTAGCCATTGCAACAGCTCTGATGCCACCTATCTGCACTGCAGGATATGGTTTAGCTAATGGAAATGTACGATTTTTATTTGGGGCTCTTTATCTTTTCTTGATCAACTGTGTCTTTATCATGCTAATCAACATTGTTGGAACAAGAATTTTTATGAGAAAATCTCCCTTAAGTTCATTTAATGAGCTAAACATTAAAATGAAAATTGGGTTGATATCCTTGATTGTATTATTGGTCCTTCCAGCCAGCTATTCAGCAGTCACTCTGACGATGGATCAAGCGCGAAAAGAAGGGATCAAACAGTTTGTAGAAAATGAGTTCGCCAATCATACGGTCATTAATCAAGTCTACAAGTCAAGTAGCAATGAATTAGTCTTGACGGTTGTTGGAGATCCGATTTCAGAAGAAGAATTAGAAACACTCCACCAAAAACAAGCCTCTTACGGTATTCAATCTGTTCAATTGAAAGTGAATCAAGTTCAGAACTCGCCAACATTAGATAGTGAAGCGACCAAGGAATTTTATGAAAACATTGACAAGTATATTGATCAAAAACTCTCTGAAAAAGATTCACAAAACGATCTCGTAAAAGAAAATGAAGCAGACAAGGATTGAGGACAATGAACTGAATCGGTTTTTACGCCGTGTTTTTCTTGTATCTTCCTCTTTCTTACTTATAGCAGGTTGTTTTTGCTTGAATAAGAAATAAATTAGAAGTTCTATCATCTAAGAAAAATGATGAAAAAAATCATTTAACTAATGGTGTGAACGTTTAGTGTTTATCAGCTCCATTCTCTGTAATTTTGGGGGTAAAATCCACACCATTTAGATAAAATTAGTTGAATTTGATTGGAAAAACGCTTTTATAAAAGCGGAGAAAAGTCTTGATATTACGCTGTTTTTAGTCCAACTGAAATTCATACTTTCCAAACCAGGCTTGAAAAAAGCTCGTAAAGCATCACAATTTAGTAAACGTTAAAACTTATTTAAACTTATTGAAAGCATTTCGTATCAAAAATACGGGATGCTTTTTCTGTTCACCCCAAATTTTTGTAACTAGGTGATACTTGAAATTAATACAAATTTGGTTGTTTTTGATAAATCTAAGCAACACTAAATGATGAAGTGAAAGGGGATGAATCTTTGATAGTATTCATTTATTGTGAAATATGATATACTTATTAATTAGATGGATGAATACTTCTAGAGTTAAATATAGCATAATAGGGACAGACTTTTTGGTTTATTTTTGTTTGTAGTCGGATTATGAAAGAATATCCAATATTATGCGATAAGATAGAATGTTACAAAAAAGAAAGGGGATGCAATCCGATGAAGAAAGACAGATTAATTGTATTGACAGATGCTGTTCTAGCAATTATTATGACCATCTTGATTTTAGAGTTAGAAAAACCAACAACACCAAGTCTTGAAGCTTTTTGGGATTTACGGCAAAATTTCTTTGCTTGTTTTCTTTCCTTTTTCTGGTTGGGATCGTTATGGATGGCACTAAACACATTATGGGAAAAGGTTGAGAAAATTTCCTCAGAAATTATTTGGTGGAATTTGTTTCTACTCTTGGAGCGGCAGGAGTTCTCTTTGGAGAATTTCATGCCATCCAAGATACCAGTCTGAATGATGTGGTGGACCGGATCTATATAAATGTCAAGGATTTACCGTTTCAGTCCTTGGGAGCTTTAGCTAATATCCTGTCTGATGTTAAGAAGGGACTGATTCAAGACAGTCATATCTGGTCTTTCTTCCAGTCATTTTTCAAACAATATCAGTTGATAATCAGCTTAAATCAGATCTATCAGTTTGTCTATCTTTCTCTGATGGAGATCATGTCCTATCTTCACTTTGATTATTGGAAAAAACGGCTCGGTCAGGAGCTAGTATGAATAAGGAGAACAAATGAGACGTTTAAAAATGTTATGGCATATTATACAGGTTACGGGTTTTACTCGGTTTGCTCTGAGTTTTGTGACCTTTGTTTTTGGGTCAGGAGGCGTGCTTTTCCTAGTTGAACCTGCTATCACAAATTACGGAGACGGTCTTTGGTATGCTTTTGTGACTTCGACGACTGTCGGCTACGGGGATCTCCTAGCTGTGACCTTGATTGGAAGGATTACCAGTGTCTTCTTGACGATTTATGGGCTCATATTTTTTGGCTGTTTATCAGCTGTTATTATTAATTATTATACCGATTTAAATAAGGAAAGAGGAGAGGACAAATGACTGCCAATTATTCAACACGGGAATACCGTGAGAAATTATATGATGATCTTCATGTTCGATTAAGAGATACAGTGATTTTGATGTGTGCGATTTTTATTGCCTCTATCGGCCTAAATATGAATTCAACGGCTGTCATTATTGGAGCCATGCTGATTTCCCCTCTTATGACACCGATTGTTGGACTGGGATTCGGTTTAGCTATTTTTGATACGCGTTTAATCAAGCAATCTCTAGAGGTTTTATTGACTCAAGTGTTGGTCAGTTTGCTTGTCTCGACTCTGTATTTCTGGATTTCTCCCTTGTCTTATGCAAGTAGCGAGTTGATCGCACGAACCTCTCCAACCATTTGGGATGTTCTCATTGCTATTGCTGGTGGGATTGCTGGTGTGATCGGTTCAAGGAAAAAAGAAGCAAACAATATCGTGCCAGGAGTAGCCATTGCTACAGCTTTGATGCCGCCTATCTGTACTGCAGGCTATGGTTTAGCTAATGGAAATGTACGATTTTTATTTGGGGCTCTTTATCTTTTCTTGATCAACTGTGTCTTTATCATGCTAATCAACATTGTTGGAACAAGAATTATGATGAGAAAATCTCCCTTAAGTTCATTTAAAGAGCTAAACATTAAAATGAGAATTGGGTTGATATCCTTGATTGTATTATTGATTCTTCCGGCTAGTTATTCAGCAGTCACTCTGACGATAGATCAAGCGCGAAAAGAAGGAATCAAGCAGTTTGTAGGAAAAGAGTTCGCCAATCACACGGTCATTAATCAAGTCTACAAATCAAGAAACAATGAGTTGGTCTTGACGGTTGTTGGAGATCCGATTTCAGAAGAAGAATTAGAAACGCTCCACCAAAAACAAGCCTCTTACGGTATTCAATCTGTTCAATTGAAAGTCAATCAAGTTCATAATTCGACAAAATTAGACAGTGATTCGACCAAGGAATTTTATGAAACCATTAACAAGTATATCGATCAAAAACTCTCTGAAAAGGATTCACAAAAAGATCTCGTAAAAGAAAATGAAGCAGACAAGGATTGAGGATATTGACCATATCTAACTCATGAAAGCAAATCTTGTGTGGTGGTTTGGTCAATCACTACTAGCTCGGATTAAATAATACTCTTCGAAAATCAAATTCAAACCACGTCAGCGTCGCCTTACCGTACTCAAGTACAGCTTGCGGCTAGCTTCCTAGTTTGCTTTTTGATTTTCATTGAGTAAAAATATAAAAAGCAACAGCTGAAATAGTTGTTGCTTTTTAGGTAGCTAGGATTTTATCCCAGGTTTTATCTCTTATTTCTCAACGCGTGATTTGTTGGCGATATCAGCAAGGATAGCTTGAACAAAGTCATCAACTGAGACAGTTTGTGTTTCTTTTTGGCCATAGCGACGAACGTTAACAGTTCCGTCTTCCATTTCCTTGTCCCCAACGATTAATTGGTAAGGAATCTTGCTTGTTTGTGAAGCACGGATCTTGAACTGCATTTTTTCATTGCGCTCATCTACGTCTGCACGGACACCGCGGTCACGGAGTTTTTTCGCCACTTCCCAAGCGTAGTCCACGTGTTTTTCGTTAGATACTGGGATGAGGGTTACTTGGTGAGGTGCTAGCCATGTTGGGAAGGCACCCTTGTAGTTCTCAATCAAGATAGCTGTGAAGCGTTCCATAGTTGAGATAACTCCACGGTGGATCATAACTGGACGGTGCTCTTCACCATCAGCTCCGATATATTTGAGGTCGAAGCGTTCTGGAAGCAAGAAGTCAAGTTGGATAGTAGAAAGGGTTTCTTCTTTACCAAGGGCAGTTTTAACCTGGATATCCAATTTTGGACCGTAGAAGGCTGCTTCACCTTCGGCTTCAAAGTAGTCCACACCCATTTCATCAAGGGCTGCACGAAGCATGGTTTGGGCATTTTCCCACATCTCATCGTTATCAAAGTACTTATGAGTATCTTGAGGGTCACGAAGAGAGAGGCGGAAGCGGTATTCAGTCAAGTTGAAATCTTCATAAACATCGATAATCAACTGAAGGGCACGTTGGAATTCTTCTTGGATTTGTTCTGGGGTAACGAATAGGTGACCGTCGTTGAGTGACATCTCACGCACGCGTTGAAGACCTGTGAGGGCACCAGATTTTTCATAACGGTGCATCATACCGATTTCAGCGATACGAATTGGCAATTCACGGTATGAGTGAACATGATGTTTGAAGACTTGGATGTGGTGCGGGCAGTTCATTGGACGAAGGACAAATTCTTCCCCGTCACCCATGTCCATAGTTGGGAACATGTCTTCTTGGTAATGATCCCAGTGACCAGAAGTCTTGTAGAGTTCAACAGAAGCAAGTGGTGGAGTGTAGACGTGTTGGTAGCCTGAAGCCAACTCCTTGTCTACGATGTAGCGTTCCAACTCACGACGGATAGTTGCCCCATTTGGCAACCAGAATGGCAAACCTTGTCCCACTTCTTGTGAAATCATAAAGAGGTCAAGCTCTTTACCAAGTTTACGGTGGTCACGTTCCTTAGCTTCTTCACGCATTTGGAGGTAGTTTTTCAAGTCTTTCTTGTCAAACCAAGCTGTACCATAGATACGTTGCATCATAGCGTTGTCGCTATTTCCACGCCAGTAAGCACCTGCTACATGGAGAAGGTGGAAGATTTGGATACGGCCTGTTGAAGGGACGTGTGGGCCACGGCAAAGGTCTACATATTCACCCTGACGATAGATAGTCAAACCACCTTCGTCTTCTGAGTGTTCTTCAATCAATTCCAACTTGTAAGGGTCGTTCTTGAAGATTTCACGTGCCTCGTCTTTAGTCACTTCTTCACGAATAGATGGGAAGTTTTCTTTGACAATTTTTTGCATTTCTTCTTCGATACGAGGAAGGTCTTCGTTAGAGATTTGACCAGCTGTGTTGTCAGTATCGTAGTAGAAGCCGTCTTCGATGGCTGGACCAACTCCCAAGTGAATGTCTGGGAAAAGACGACGAGCTGCTTGGGCGAACAAGTGAGCAGCTGAGTGACGCAAGATTGGAAGGGCATCTTCGTGATCAGGTGTCACGATTTCGATGCTTCCATCTTCAGTGATAGCACGAGTAGTGTCTATGAGTTTGCCGTTGAATTTACCAGCAAGAGCTTTTTTAGCTAGGGAATTGCTGATAGATTGGGCAATTTCAAAAGTTGTAACGCCAGATTCGAATTCACGAACAGCGCCATCTGGGAAAGTAATGTTAATCATGATGTTCTCCTTACTTATATTATTGACGAATGTGTTAACCCTATTCTGAAAACAGGGACAGAGGATTGTGAAAGCTAGAAAAACAAAAAGCGACATCCTCAAAAGGACGTCGCAACGTGGTTCCACCTTCATTTATGTTCCTCAAAAGAGAGGGACACCTCTGATTGGCTCTAACGTGGCCACCGTTTTATGTTTTCATAAAAAACTCAAGAGTAGTATCAGTTTAGGCTCTCTATGCGTTTCCAGCAACCACGCACTCTCTAGTAGAAAGGGACTAAGTGACTTGTCTCTATGGATTATTATAGCATGATTGTGAAAATTTTCAAGATATTTGTAGATTTTTTTGAATTTTCTTCATTAAAAAGTGCTTGCTATGCTTTGTTAGGAGTAATGTGAAATCATCTTTTTGATAAGTCTTTACCTTGATAAAAGTAGTGTTCTGGATTTAGTAAGAGTGGGTTAAAGGTGACTATTATACAGTATTTTTTGTTATAATATTAAAAAGATATATAAGAGGAAATGAGGAGAAAGAATGACAAAAATAGCTCTTCTTTCAGATATTCATGGAAATACTACAGCCTTGGAGGCTGTTTTGGAAGATGCTCGGCAGCTAGAAGTGGATGAATACTGGCTTCTGGGAGATATTCTCATGCCAGGGACAGGGCGTAGAAGGATTTTGGACTTGTTGGCTCAACTACCGATTACAGCTAGGGTTTTGGGAAACTGGGAAGATAGTCTGTGGCATGGTGTCCGTAAGGAATTGGATAAGACTCGTCCCAGCCAACGCTATCTATTGCGCCAGTGCCAGTATGTTTTAGAGGAAATTTCCCTAGAAGAAATTGAACTGCTCCACAATCAACCTCTACAGATTCATCGTCAGTTTGGGGATTTGACGGTAGGAATTAGCCACCATCTTCCTGATAAGAACTGGGGGAGAGAGTTGATTCATACTGGAGCGCAAGAGGATTTTGACCGCTTGGTGACCAATCCACCTTGTGATATCGCTGTATATGGTCATATTCATCAGCAGTTGCTTCGTTACGGGACTGGTGGTCAATTGATTGTCAATCCAGGTTCGATTGGGCAGCCTTTCTTTCTAGATGCCCAGTTACGGAAGGACTTACGGGCCCAGTATATGATTTTAGAGTTTGATGACAAGGGCTTGGTAGATATGGACTTCCGACGGGTAGACTACGATTGGGCAGCTGAATTGCAGTTGGCTAAAGACCTCAAACTTCCCTATTTTGAGGTTTACTATGAAAGTCTGGTCAATGGTATCCACCATACTCACAATCAGGAATTTTTGAGAAAATTAGCCCAGAAAGAGGGCTACGATAGGGAGTTAGATGCCTGGTTAACAAGTGGTAATGATTGACATTACAACTAAAAAGGGTATAATAATAGAAAAAGAAGAGTAGAGGCAGGCTAGCCTCGTAAAAAGGAGAAGAGGATGCAAATTCCAAGTAGATTTACCATTGCGACTCATATGCTGATAATCATTGCCCTCAAGGGGAAGGAAAGCAAGGTGACCAGTGATTTTCTGGCTGCTAGTGTCGGGGTCAATCCAGTCATTATCAGAAAGACCTTGTCCCAGTTGAAGAAGGCAGAGCTGATTTCAGTAGCGCGTGGAACAGGGGGAACAGAGATTGTCAAGGACCTCAAAGACATTAGTCTTTTAGATGTTTATCAAGCGGTCGAGTGTCTTGGTAAGACAGGTCAACTCTTCAGTTTTCATGACAATCCAAATCCCAATTGCCCTGTAGGAGCTCGTATTCATGATGTTTTGGATCAAAAATTGGAGAGAATTCAGCTGGCTATGGAGACTGAACTTGGTCAGACCAGTCTAGAGCAAGTCGTGGCCGATGCAGAGAGTCAGATGAAGGATTGAGAGGGATAGATGCCTGCAAATAAAACTCAAAACACTGCTAGAAATCTGGCAGTGTTTTTTGAGATTGCGTAGAAAAAACTCCTGGGAAATTCCAGGAGAGTATGAGTGGTTATTTAAACTTGAATCCTTCGTAAATAAGCTCTGTTTTTGGATTTTGTTTCTTAATCTGTTTGGCAAGTGACTTCATCATAGAAAGAGGACCACACATATAGACGCTCGCATGTTCGGGCACTTCTTCTTGCTCAAAATTAAGATAGCCGTCTTTCCTACTGTCTACTAGATGGAGTTCAAAATTAGGATTTTTCTGAGCATAGTCACGGAGCAAATCTAGATAGACTGCATTTTCATCTTCACGGAAGCTATAGTAGAAGTGAACCTGTTTATCTAAAATAGGATGTTCACGGATGTAAGAGATGAAGGGGGTGATCCCAATACCTCCAGCAATCCAAACCTGATTTTCTCGTCCTTCTTCTATAATCATGTGTCCGTAAGCTCTGTCAACGGTTACTTTGCTACCGACTTGAAGATTGTCATAGATATTCTTGGTAGGGTCACCTGAATTTTTGACAGTAAAGTAAAGCGTTTGACCATGACCTCCTGAGATAGAAAAGGGATGCGGAGCACTTTCAAAACCTTCTTGAAAAATCTTTAGGAAGGCAAATTGTCCTGATTGATAGTTGAAAGGTCTGCTAAGATGGATTTGAATTTCTCTAGTATCGTGATTTAAGCGTTTGAGATTGGTAATTTTCCCTAGATAGGGGAAGGAAATCTTTTGATAAAGGAAGATGATGTAAAAACCAGCTAGTAAGCCTAAAAGGGCATAGCTACCAACAAGAAAACTTAGGAGGTTAAATGTGAGAAGGCGATTGCCCATCATCATGTAGACATGAAAGAGTCCGAAAATATAAGCTAGATAAACCAGACGGTGAATCCATCGCCAAGCTTCGTATTGGATGTATTTGCCTAAATAGGCGACAAGGATGATACTGACAAAATATAGATGGCAAGGTTGCCAAACTGAGCAGCTAAACGAGAGCCCCACAAACCGCCCATACTAAAGTTATGAAAGATTAGTAGGATGATGGAGAGAAAGGCTGTGAATTTGTGGACAGTGTAGACCTTCTCCAAACCGTGAAACCAGCTTTCTAGTAGGGGGGAGACGAGTGGCTAGGATAAAAGTCAGAGATAGGCTTGTTAAAGCTAGTCCTGGAATAGTGAATTGGGGAGAAGTGTTCATCCAAGCAAAAAGAGTCAAGATAAAACTAGCTATGATAAAGAGTATTCCTTTGATTGATTTCATAGAAAATTCCATTTCATTTAGATTTTGATTTGTTGTAAACAAAATTGTTACATTTTATCATAGAAAAAGTATGGTGTCAAATTGAGTTCTATAAATATCTACTCTCATCAAAAAACTCTCCAATTGAACTGGAGAGCTAATTTATTATTCTGCAGCTTGTTGCCAGCGTTTTGCTAGCATATGAGACAGGCTAGAAATGGCTAGGTTAAAGCTGAAGTAGATGAGGGCAATCAGGATGTAAAGACTGAAGACCTGCTCTGGTTCGAAATAACGGCCCATGAGAATTTGGCTTGCTCCAAAGAGTTCTTGTAGGGCGATAACAGAGTAGAGAAGACTGGTATCCTTAATTACGGTTACAAACTGAGAAATGATGGCTGGCAACATTTTGCGAATGGCTTGCGGGAGAATGATGTGGTAGAGGATTTGGGCTGAGGTAAATCCTTGCGACATTCCTGCTTCGTACTGTCCCTTGTCCACGGCATTGAGACCGCCTCGGATAATCTCAGCCAAGGCTGCTGAGGTAAAGAGGGTAAATGCAGTGATTCCTGCTGGTGTGGATTTCATCTTGAAAACCAAAAAGATGGTGAAAATCCAGAGGAGGTTGGGAACGTTACGCACAAACTCGATGTAAATGCTGGAAATGATGCGCAAGATAGGATTTTTCCCATTTCTCATGACTGCTAGAACTGTACCGATAAGTGTAGCGAGGACGATGGCAATCAGAGAAATGTAGAGGGTCAAGCCAAATCCTTTAAAGATAAATACTAGGTTATCTGGGGTCAAAACTTCTAAAATGGATTCCATAGTAACCTCCTAAAGTGAATAGGCTTTTTTGTTGGCTTGCTCCATCTTGCGACCAAACTGGGCAACAGGAAAGCAAAGAGAAAAGTAGAGAAGGGCAGCACCTAAAAATGCTGGAATGTAGTTTCCGTTAAGTGCCGACCAAGACTTGGTCACAAACATCAAGTCCACTCCAGAGATAATAGCGACTGTAGAAGTGTTTTTGATGAGGTTAACAATTTGGTTGGTCAAAGGAGGGAGAATGATACGAAAGGCCTGAGGCAAGATAATCAAACGCATAGCACTGATATAGGTAAAACCTTGCGACAAGGCAGCCTCCATCTGACCGCTAGGAATAGACTGAATTCCTGAACGAATTACCTCAGCGATATAGGCACCGTGATAGAGTCCCACGCAGAGTACAGCCGTCCAATAAATCGGAATCATGATGATATGGTCACTAATAAGAGGCAAACCATAAAAAACGATAACAAACTGTACCAAGAGGGGAGTGTTTTGGTAAAACTCGACAAAGATACGAGCTAAAATGCGCAAAATTGGACGTTTACTGGTTGACATAGCTCCGAAGAAGATGCCCAAAACCATGGCGAGGATAAAGGATCCAATTGCTAGGGCAAGGGTGAAGAGGAAACCATTGAAAAATTGTCCAAAATCCTGAAAATAGGCTGTCCAAGATGATAAATCTGTCATGGGGTGTCCTCCTTATTCTGCGGAATGGCTAGATGGTTTGAGCTTGTAACGGTCATAAAGTTTTTGTAAACTGCCGTCCTTGCTCAATTTGGTGACCAAGTTATCGAGATAGTCGTTGAGCTCTTTATTTGATTTCTTGGTAACGATACCGTAGTCAGATGGCTTGAAACTATCATCAAGCAATTCTGTCCGTTTACTGATGTAACCAGATAGGATAGAACGGTCAACGGAAAAGGCATCAATACGGTGAGCATGTAGGGAAGTAATCAATTCTGGGTAGGAACCAAGTTCGACGAATTTAAAGGTCAAGCCTTTCTTTTTACCCAATTCAGTAATCAGGCGTTGGGTAATGGAACCTTGAGCAACTCCGATGGTTTTTCCGTTTAAGTCCTCAATGCTTTTGATTTTGGCAGACTTATTGACCAAAAAGCCAGAAGCATCTGTGTAGTAAGGGCTGGTGAAGTTATAGAGTTTTTTGCGTTCGTCTGTGATGGTAAAGGTCGCGATATCCATATCGACCTGTTCATTGTCTAGAAGGGGTCCGCGAGTTTGTGCTGTAACCGGCACATAGCGAATCTTGACCTTGAGTTCATCAGCTACCATCTTGGCCAGGTCAGTTTCGATACCAGAATAGGTCCCTTTCTTGGGATCCTTGTAACCGAAATTGGGAACGTCTTGTTTGACACCAACAACCAGCTCGCCTCTCTTTTGAATGTCTGCGACACTGGTATCAGCCTGGACTGGTTTTGCAGCAGCAAGGCTGAAAAGGCTAATCAATAATGCGGATAAAAAGAATTTCTTTTTCATAGGCGCCTCCTTATTTGACTTTGTCACTTTCGTGGTTGATGATTTTGCTGAGAAATTGTTGGGCACGAGGTTCCCTTGGATTGTCGAAAAAGTCATCAACATCTGTCGTATCTACCAAAACTTCTCCGTCAGCCATAAAGATGATGCGGTCAGCAACTTCACGGGCAAAGCCCATTTCATGGGTCACGACAATCATATTCATACCATCATGGGCCAATTTTTGCATAACTGCTAGAACATCGCCGATGGTTTCAGGGTCAAGAGCAGATGTTGGCTCATCAAAGAGGAGGAGTTCAGGATGCATAGCGAGTCCACGTGCGATGGCAATCCGTTGTTTTTGTCCACCAGAAAGCATGGCTGGATAAGAATCTTTCTTGTCCCACATATTTACAAATTCCAGATATTTTTGGGCTGTCTTTTCAGCTTCTTTTTTATCAATTCCTAAAACTTTTATGGGTGCTAGTGTTACGTTTTCTAACACTGTTTTATGCGGATAGAGGTTAAAATGCTGGAAAACCATGCCGACTTCCTTGCGAAGCGGTACTAAATCTTTCTGGCTGGCACCAGCAACTTGGTGACCATTTACTAGAAGACTTCCCTTGTCTACAGCCTCCAAACCATTGATGGTGCGGATAAGAGTGGACTTCCCAGAACCAGAAGGGCCTAGGAGGACAACGACTTGCCCTTTTTCAAAACGGAGATTGATGTCGCGGAGTGCGTGGTAGTCTCCGTAATATTTTTCGACGTGTTCAAATTCTACTAAAGCCATAAGGAATCTCCTTTGTGTTAGATTTTATAACATGATTCTACACCAAAAGATTTTTCTTGTCAAATCATATCAGAAAAAAATTAGTAAAATTTTTGTAGAAAGCAATCAGGATAGAGAAAAAGCCTAAATCATGTTATAATGAAGCAATAGAATTCTTAGAAAGAGTGGATGTCTTTTTGATAACACCTACTTATGAATGGCAGTTTGCCCCGCAGGTAGAAGATGCGGATTTTACAAAGATAGCCAAGAAGGCTGGATTGGGTCCTGAGGTGGCTCGGTTACTATTTGAGAGAGGGATTCAGGACCAAGAGAGTCTGAAGAAGTTTTTAGAACCTTCCTTGGAGGACTTGCATGACCCTTATCTACTCCATGATATGGATAAGGCAGTGGGACGGATTCGTCAGGCTATTGAAGAAGGGGAAAATATCCTCATTTATGGAGATTACGATGCGGATGGCATGACTTCGGCTTCTATTGTGAAGGAAAGTTTGGAACAGCTTGGTGCCGAGTGCCGGGTTTATCTGCCCAATCGTTTTACCGACGGTTATGGACCTAATGCCAGTGTTTATAAATACTTTATCGAGCAAGAAGGAATTTCCTTGATTGTGACGGTGGATAATGGGGTTGCGGGTCACGAGGCTATTGAATTGGCCCAGTCTATGGGAGTAGATGTCATTGTGACAGACCATCATTCCATGCCTGAAACCTTACCAGATGCCTATGCTATTGTCCATCCTGAACATCCGGATGCGGACTATCCTTTCAAATATTTGGCTGGTTGTGGAGTAGCTTTTAAGCTGGCTTGTGCCCTTTTAGAAGAAGTACAAGTGGAATTGCTTGATTTGGTCGCTATTGGTACCATTGCTGATATGGTTAGTTTGACAGATGAGAACCGTATCTTGGTTCAGTATGGTCTGGAAATGTTGGGACATACTCAGCGCATTGGTTTACAAGAAATGCTGGACATGGCTGGGATTGCTGCCAATGAAGTAACAGAAGAAACGGTTGGTTTCCAGATTGCCCCTCGTTTGAATGCCTTGGGCCGCTTGGATGATCCCAATCCAGCTATTGATTTGCTGACTGGATTTGACGACGAGGAAGCGCACGAGATTGCCCTTATGATTCATCAGAAAAATGAAGAGCGTAAGGAAATCGTTCAGTCAATCTATGAAGAAGCTAAGACTATGGTGGACCCTGAGAAGAAGGTCCAAGTCTTGGCTAAGGAAGGCTGGAATCCTGGGGTTCTGGGAATCGTGGCTGGTCGTTTGTTGGAAGAATTGGGGCAGACAGTTATCGTTCTTAATATAGAGGATGGTCGTGCCAAGGGTAGTGCTCGTAGTGTGGAAGCGGTCGATATTTTTGAGGCTCTGGATCCTCATCGAGACCTCTTCATCGCCTTTGGTGGCCATGCTGGTGCGGCAGGGATGACGCTGGAAGTGGAGAAGCTCTCAGATTTATCTCAGGTCTTGGAAGATTATGTTCGTGAAAAAGGCGCAGATGCTAGTGGCAAGAACAAGTTAAACTTAGATGAAGAGCTGGATTTGGAGGGACTTAGCTTGGAAACGGTCAAAAGTTTTGAACGTTTGGCACCTTTTGGCATGGACAATCAGAAACCTGTCTTTTATATAAAGGATTTTCAGGTCGAAAGTGCTCGTACTATGGGAGCAGGCAACGCCCATCTCAAGCTGAAAATTTCCAAGGGTGAGGCGAGTTTTGAAGTGGTAGCCTTTGGCCAAGGTAGATGGGCAACAGAATTTGCTCAAACCAAGAATCTAGAGTTGGCAGTCAAATTGTCTGTCAACCAATGGAATGGCCAAACTGCCCTCCAGTTGATGATGGTGGATGCGCGTGTGGAGGGTGTTCAGCTTTTTAACATCCGTGGGAAGAATGCAGTCTTGCCAGAAGGAGTTCCAGTCTTGGATTTTGCTGGAGAACTGCCGAATCTAGCGACTAGTGAAGCGGTTGTCGTGAAAACCATACCTGAGGATATTACTCTGTTGAAGACCATTTTTCAGGAGCAGAATTTTTCTGCTGTCTATTTCAAAAATGATATTGACAAGGCCTATTATCTGACAGGTTATGGAACTAGAGAGCAGTTTGCCAAATTGTACAAGACCATTTACCAGTTTCCAGAGTTTGATATTCGCTACAAGCTGAAGGATTTGGCTGCTTATCTCAATATCCAACAAATCTTGCTGGTCAAGATGATTCAAGTATTCGAAGAACTAGGCTTTGTGACAATCGAAGATGGTGTGATGACAGTCAATAAAGAAGCGCCAAAGCGAGAGATAGGAGAGAGTCAGATTTACCAGAATCTCAAACAAACCGTCAAAGACCAAGAAATGATGGCGCTGGGTACGGTGCAAGAAATTTATGACTTTTTAATGGAAAAAGAATAGACGTAGGAAAGAGTTGGGCAACCAGCTCTTTTTTGAAAACAAATCTTCATTTTGAAAATCATTAAAAAAATGGTATAATGGTAGGAAAAGATTCGGCTAAAGGTAATAGTGCTTTTAGAATAAAAGGGTAAGTAACCCTATAATCAAGATAAACTAAGATTTTGGAGGAAAAATGAGTAATATTAGTTTAACAACACTTGGTGGTGTACGTGAAAATGGGAAAAATATGTACATTGCTGAAATTGGAGAGTCCATTTTTGTTTTGAATGTAGGGTTAAAATATCCCGAAAATGAACAATTAGGGGTCGATGTGGTGATTCCAAAGATGGATTACCTTTTTGAAAATAGCGACCGTATTGCTGGGGTTTTCTTGACCCACGGGCATGCGGATGCCATTGGTGCTCTGCCTTATCTCTTGGCAGAGGCTAAAGTTCCTGTATTTGGGTCTGAGTTGACCATTGAGTTGGCCAAACTCTTTGTCAAAGGAAATGATGCCGTTAAGGAATTTAATGATTTCCATGTCATTGATGAGAATACGGAGATTGATTTTGATGGGACAGTGGTTTCCTTCTTCCCTACGACTTACTCCGTTCCAGAGAGCCTGGGAATTGTCTTGAAGACAGCTGAAGGTAGCATCGTTTATACAGGTGACTTCAAATTTGACCAGACAGCTAGTGAATCCTATGCGACAGACTTCGCTCGTTTGGCAGAAATCGGTCGTGACGGCGTCCTGGCTCTCCTCAGTGATTCGGCCAATGCGGACAGCAATATTCAGGTGGCTAGTGAAAGTGAAGTTAGGGATGAAATTACCCAAACCATTGCTGACTGGGAAGGTCGTATCATCGTTGCAGCTGTTTCCAGTAACCTTTCTCGTATCCAGCAGATTTTTGACGCTGCGGATAAAACAGGTCGACGTATCGTCTTGACAGGATTTGATATTGAAAATATCGTCCGCACAGCGATTCGTCTCAAGAAGTTGTCTTTAGCCAACGAAATTCTCTTGATTAAGCCGAAAGATATGTCTCGCTTTGAAGACCATGAGTTGATTATTCTTGAGACAGGTCGTATGGGTGAACCTATCAATGGACTTCGTAAGATGTCGATTGGTCGCCATCGTTATGTAGAAATCAAGGATGGGGACCTGGTCTATATTGCTACGGCTCCGTCTATTGCTAAAGAAGCCTTCGTTGCGCGTGTGGAAAATATGATTTATCAGGCAGGAGGGGTTGTCAAATTGATTACCCAAAGTTTACATGTATCAGGGCACGGAAATGCGCGTGATCTTCAGTTGATGATTAATCTCTTGCAACCCAAGTATCTCTTCCCGATTCAAGGGGAATACCGCGAGTTGGATGCCCATGCTAAGGCTGCTATGGCAGTTGGAATGTTGCCAGAACGCATTTTCATTCCTAAAAAGGGAACCAGCATGGCTTATGAGAATGGGGACTTTGTCCCAGCTGGAGCGGTTTCGGCAGGGGATGTCTTGATTGACGGGAATGCCATTGGTGATGTTGGCAATGTGGTCCTTCGTGACCGTAAGGTCTTGTCAGAGGATGGTATTTTCATCGTCGCGATCACAGTTAATCGTCGTGAGAAGAAAATTGTGGCCAAGGCTCGTGTTCACACGCGTGGATTTGTTTATCTCAAGAAGAGCCGCGATATTCTCCGTGAAAGTTCAGAATTGATTAACCAAACGGTAGAAGATTATCTTCAAGGAGATGACTTTGACTGGGCAGATCTTAAAGGGAAGGTTCGTGATAATCTGACCAAGTATCTCTTTGACCAAACTAAACGTCGTCCAGCTATTTTACCAGTAGTCATGGAAGCAAAATAATCGTTGAAATAAACAGAGAGAAAGTCGAGTTTCGGCTTTTTCTTATAGAAAAATAGAGGAAAAATTATGGCAGTAATGAAAATTGAGTATTACTCACAAGTTTTGGATATGGAGTGGGGAGTGAATGTTCTTTACCCCGATGCCAATCGAGTGGAAGAACCAGAGTGTAAAGATATTCCCGTCTTGTACCTTTTGCATGGGATGTCTGGCAATCATAATAGTTGGCTCAAGCGGACCAATGTAGAACGCTTGCTTCGAGGCACTAATCTCATCGTTGTTATGCCCAATACCAGCAATGGTTGGTACACCGATACCCAATATGGTTTTGACTATTACACAGCTCTAGCAGAGGAATTGCCACAGGTTCTGAAACGTTTCTTTCCTAACATGACCAGTAAGCGTGAAAAGACCTTTATCGCTGGCCTCTCTATGGGAGGCTACGGCTGTTTCAAATTGGCTCTTGCTACAAATCGTTTTTCTCATGCAGCTAGTTTTTCAGGTGCTCTTAGCTTTCAAGATTTTTCTCCTGAAAGCCAAGATTTGGGAACGCCAGCATACTGGAGAGGTGTTTTTGGGGAGATTAAAGATTGGACAGCTAGCCCCTATTCTCTTGAAAGTTTGGCTAAAAAATCGGACAAAAAGACCCAGCTTTGGGCTTGGTGCGGCGAGCAGGATTTCTTGTATGAAGCCAATAATCTGGCAGTGAAAAATCTCAAAAAATTAGGTTTTGATGTGACCTATAGCCATAGCGCTGGAACTCACGAATGGTATTACTGGGAAAAACAATTGGAACGGTTTCTAGCAACCCTGCCAATCGATTTCAAATTAGAAGAGAGATTGTCATAATTTAGCTTTCTTTCAGCTTGTTTTAGTAAAGTAGTCTTTATTTGCTAGAAAGGTGGAGGAACATGCGCTGGATTTTTCGTTTGATAGGGGCTTTCTTTTCTTTTGTGTGGCGTTTGTTTTGGCGCCTGGTTTGGATAGTCGTGCTCTTATGTGCTCTTGCTTTCGGTCTTCTCTGGTATCTGAACGGGGATTTTCAAGGAGCACTAAAGCAAGCAGAACGGTCAGTAAAGATTGGTCAACAAAGTATCGACCAATGGGAAAAAACAGGGCAACTGCCTAAGTTGAACAAGACAGATAGCCACCAACACTCTGAAGGAAGGTGGCCGCAGGCTTCTGCTCGTATTTACCTAGATCCGCAGATGGATTCACGCTTTCAAGAAGCTTATGTAGAAGCGATTCAGAATTGGAATCAAACTGGTGCCTTTAAGTTTGAACTGGTGACTGAGGCCAGCAAGGCAGATATCTTGGCTACGGAGATGAATGACGGAGGTACTCCTGTGGCAGGAGAGGCAGAAAGTCAGACCAATCTCTTGACGGGGCAATTCTTGTCTGTCACGGTACGGTTGAATCACTATTATCTGTCCAATCCTAACTATGGCTATTCCTATGAGCGTATTGTCCATACGGCAGAACATGAGTTGGGTCATGCGATTGGCTTGGATCATACAGATGAGAAGTCTGTGATGCAACCAGCAGGTTCCTTTTATGGTATCCAGGAAGAGGATGTTGCAAACCTCCGAAAAATATATGAGACTAATGAGTAGGGGACTATCTTTCCCTACTTTTTTTGCTATAATGGAACTATGAATAACTTGATTAAATCAAAACTAGAGCTCTTGCCAACCAGCCCTGGTTGCTACATTCACAAGGATAAAAACGGCACCATTATCTATGTAGGAAAGGCTAAAAATCTGCGCAACCGCGTGAGGTCTTATTTCCGTGGAAGTCATGATACCAAAACAGAGGCCTTGGTGTCTGAAATTGTAGATTTTGAATTTATTGTTACGGAGTCTAATATTGAGGCACTTCTCCTAGAAATCAACCTGATCAAGGAAAATAAGCCTAAATACAATATCATGCTCAAGGATGATAAGTCTTATCCTTTTATCAAGATTACCAATGAACGCTATCCTCGTTTGATTATTACCCGTCAGGTCAAAAAGGACGGCGGTCTCTATTTTGGACCTTATCCAGATGTGGGGGCAGCCAATGAAATCAAGAGGTTGCTGGATCGGATTTTCCCTTTTCGGAAGTGTACAAATCCGCCCTCTAAGGTTTGTTTTTACTATCATATCGGCCAATGCATGGCTCATACCATCTGTAAGAAGGATGAGGCCTATTTCAAGTCCATGGCTCAGGAGGTTTCTGATTTCCTAAAAGGGCAAGATGACAAAATCATTGATGACCTCAAGAGTAAAATGTCAGTTGCAGCACAAAATATGGAGTTTGAACGTGCGGCGGAATACCGTGACCTGATTCAGGCCATTGGAACGCTTCGGACCAAGCAAAGGGTTATGTCTAAAGATCTCCAAAATCGTGATGTCTTTGGTTACTATGTGGATAAGGGTTGGATGTGTGTACAGGTTTTCTTTGTTCGTCAGGGCAAACTCATTGAGCGCGATGTCAATCTTTTCCCTTATTATAATGATCCGGATGAGGACTTTCTAACCTATGTAGGACAATTCTATCAAGAAAAATCCCACCTGGTTCCAAATGAGGTATTGATTCCGCTGGATATTGATGAGGAAGCTGTCAAGGCCTTGGTAGATACAAAAATTCTCAAACCCCAACGTGGAGAGAAAAAGCAACTGGTCAATTTGGCTATAAAGAATGCTCGAGTCAGTCTAGAGCAGAAGTTCAATCTGTTAGAAAAATCTGTCGAAAAGACACAAGGAGCTATTGAAAATCTAGGTCGTTTGCTCCAAATACCGACCCCAGTCCGCATCGAATCCTTCGATAACTCTAATATCATGGGGACCAGTCCTGTTTCAGCCATGGTGGTCTTTGTCAACGGCAAACCAAGTAAAAAAGATTACCGTAAGTATAAAATCAAGACCGTAGTCGGGCCAGACGACTATGCTAGTATGCGAGAGGTCATTCGCAGACGCTATGGCCGAGTTCAGCGTGAGGCTTTGACCCCGCCAGACTTGATTGTGATTGATGGGGGACAAGGTCAAGTCAATATCGCTAAGCAAGTCATCCAAGAAGAGCTGGGTTTGGACATTCCAATTGCAGGCCTGCAAAAGAATGACAAGCACCAAACCCATGAATTACTTTTTGGTGATCCTCTTGATGTGGTGGAGTTGTCTCGCAATTCTCAGGAATTTTTCCTGCTCCAACGCATCCAAGATGAGGTTCACCGCTTTGCCATCACCTTCCACCGCCAACTGCGCTCCAAAAATTCCTTTTCATCACAACTGGATGGAATTGACGGTCTGGGACCTAAACGCAAGCAGAATCTTATGAAGCATTTCAAGTCTTTGACTAAAATCAAGGAAGCCAGTGTGGATGAGATTGTCGAAGTTGGGGTACCAAGAGCAGTTGCAGAAGCTGTGCAGAGGAAGTTGAACCCGCAGGAGGCAGAAGTCTTGCCTCAAGTGGCGGAAGAACAAGTAGATTATCAAACGGAAGGAAATCACAATGAAACATAAAATCGCAATTTTATCAGATATTCATGGCAATGCGACGGCCCTAGAAGCAGTGATTGCAGATGCTAAAAATCAAGGAGTCAGTGAATACTGGCTTCTGGGAGATATTTTTCTTCCTGGTCCAGGCGCAAATGACTTAGTCGCCCTGCTAAAGGACCTTTCTATCACAACCAGTGTTCGAGGCAATTGGGATGATCGTGTCCTTGAGGCCTTGGATGGCGAATATGGTTTGGAACATCCGAAAGAAATCCAGTCAATGCGCATGACCCAGTTTTTGATGGAGCAAATGGATCCTGCAACGATTGTCTGGCTACGAAGCTTGCCTTTGCTGGAAAAGAAAGAAATTGACGGATTGCGCTTTTCTATCTCTCATAATTTGCCAAATAAGAACTATGGTGGGGACCTACTGGTTGGGAATGATACAGATAAATTTGACCAACTGCTAGATGCGGAAACGGACGTGGCAGTTTATGGTCATGTTCACAAGCAGTTGCTTCGTTATGGAAGTCAAGGGCAACAAATCATCAATCCAGGGTCGATTGGCATGCCCTATTTTAATTGGGAGGCGTTAAAAAATCACCGTGCCCAGTATGCCGTGATAGAAGTTGAAGATGGGGAATTGGTAAATATCCTATTTCGTAAAGTCGCTTATGATTATGAAGCGGAGTTAGAACTGGCCAAGTCCAAGGGACTTCCCTTTATCGAAATGTATGAAGAGCTACGAAGAGAAGACAACTATCAGGGGCACAATCTGGAACTCTTAGCCAGCTTAATAGAAAAGCATGGGTATGTAGAGGATGTGAAGAAATTTTTTGATTTTTTACAAAGTGAGAAATAAAGCCGGTAGCCCTTATTTTGAAGTGAGGTTTGTAGTAGAATTTCTTAGAAAAGAGTCAGATGATAAGGAAGAAAAGGTGGCTTAGCTAAAATTTGACATTGAAATTATTTTGTTATAGAATGGGCTTAATAAAAAGGAGAACATTATGAAGAAAATTATTACAGCCAGTATGGCTCTTTTATCTGTTGTTGTTTTAGCAGCATGTGCAGGGAAAACAACGTCTGATTCTTCGACTAAAAATTCAAGCTTTGTAGAGAAAACTTCTTCAGAGACCTCATCAACAACGTCAAGTTCAAAGACAGAAAATAATGAGGTTGTTTTGATCACTGATGAAGAAATTGAGAATGCTAAAACTGTTGGAGAAGTGAAGAACGTCTTTGGCAAATTAGTAGACAATTATAAAAAGTATGCAGTTGAAATTGGGGAGAAAATTCCAGATAGTGGAAAAGAAGCATATAACGTCCAAGTTGAACCAGCGATTAAGTCTATGGAGACTGTAAGAGAGTCATTTAACGAAAGTCTTTCAAGTATTGGTTCTGATGATACAGTAGTGCCTGAACAAACCCGTACTCTATTTGTTCAACAGTTGAAAACTGGACGTGACACAATGAAGAAAGCGCTGGAGTCAGCTTATAAAGCACTTGCCCCCTATGCATCTGGTCAATAATATAAGATAGTAGGTGTTCGATCGCCTGCTTTTTGATTGCTTTAAATCCAAAGAATACCTACTTAAAGAGCTTAAAATAAATAGCAGAGTGTTTGAAAGAAGTATTAACTCTACGAAAAATATCTGTAAGCTCTTTCAAATTATGGTAGAATGGAAGCAGTAGAATTAGAAAAGGAAATCGCGAGTGAACTATGCTAATCTTGAATTCAATGCACAAGACCAGAGCGACTATTGGTCCTATACTATAAGGTAATTAAGACCAAGTTGCTTTATAGGATAATATAAGGAGGTATGTCTATGAATAAGCGTAAAAAATGGGGTATTATTGCTTTAGTAATTTGTATCATAGGAGGAATTGTAATGTTTAGTTTGAATCACCAAAAAGAAAAAACGATGGAAGAGAAAATGAGAATCGAACAGGATAGGATGGCGTTGTACTTAGTTAATCATTATGAGGGAATCAATGAAATAGAATTTAATGATGTAGAAAATAATGCTACAACAGGTTCAAGAACTGCGTTATTAACTCTAAATAAAGAACTTGAAATGGAAATTACTTTCTTTAAATTTAATGATGAAACTGACAATTATGTAATTAGTTGGAATAAAAGATTAAATTTACAAGAAAAAAATGAAATCACTAATCAACAAACAATAGATAATATTAAAGTGAAATATTGGAGCAAGTGATGAAAATAACAGATAAAAATTATAATGATATTGTCGATGGAGTTTATAATGTTGATGCAGGAAAAGTAAAACGACCTTGGAGAGACGATAAGATTTTTAAATCAGATGGACAAACTTTTCGAGTTCTTAGTACAAAAGACAACACCTTCAATGGTATGTAGGCGATGGCGGTTGCTCCTGTGGATAAAAATGGGAATGTGGATTATAGCCATGTAGTGATTGCCTATGCTGGGACGAATAGTTCGGATATAAAGGATTTTGGTACGGATGTACAGTCTTTATGGCTTGGGAGGGATAAACTACAGTCTCGTTCAGGACTAAATTCTGCGAAAGTAGTAGATTCTCAGTTTGTGACAGCGCTGGATTATACCAAGGTTAAGTAAAATAGCTGTTTATGTTATGCTATAAGGTAATTAAGACCAAGTTGTTTTATAGAATAATATAAGGAGGTGTGTCAATGAATAAGCGTAAAAAATGGGGTATTATTACTTTAGTAATCTGTATTATAGGAGGAATTGTAATGTTTAGTTTGAATCACCAAAAAGAAAAAACTCTGGAAGAGAAAATGAGAATCGAACAGGATAGGATGGCGTTATACTTAGTTAGTCATTATGAAAAGGTTGAGAAGATTGAGTTTACAAGTTTTCAACAGAATAAATTAACAGGAACTTGGAATTCTAATGCCATTGTCAATGACGAAATATTTGTCACTTTTTCTGTTCAAAACTTGATGACAGAGGATGAAATAGGTTTTGGACAGCATATTAGTCAAAGTAATGGGAATAAATTAATAGAAAGAGATAATCCGGAAGTAATAAATAGCGATTCACTTATGTCAAATATAACAGTTATTTATTGGGTGAGATAATATGATTACGGATAAAAGTTTTAATTACTTAGTTGACCAAGTATATGAAGTTGATAAAAATAAAAATTCAACTCCATGGAAAGCAGGAGATGAGTTAAGAAAGGATTCTCAAACTTTTCGAGTTCTTAGTACAAAAGACAACACCTCTAACGGTATGCAAGCTATGGCAGTTGCTCCTGTAGATAAAAATGGGAATGTGGATTATAGCCATGTAGTGATTGCCTATGCAGGGACGAATAAAGATGATCGACTTGACATCCAAACAGATATCCAATCAATAGGATTTGGTGATAGACAGGTGTTGTCGGATTTGAAAACAAAGACATTTAGAAAATCTCAATTTCAAACGGCTCTGAGTTTTGCGGAAGAAATCGAAAAAACTTATCCCACTGCTAAAATCACAACTGCGGGGCATTCGCTTGGAGAGTCTCTGGCTATGTATGTCGCTTTAAAACGAGGTTATGCTAATGTTGGGTACAACGGGCCAGATATTCATAACTTGATTTCGAAAGAAGAAATCAAGTACATGCAAGAACATCCAGAACAATTTCGCAATTACCGTCATAAGTATGATGTTATTGGCAATATTACGGGAAATACGACTCAAACAGCTATATTTCCCTACATCTACCCTGCAAAAGATAACTGGGGTAACAAGTTAGAATATCATAACTTGTCCCAGTGGCGATTTGATGAGAATGGCCAGTTAGTTGATTTGGATGGAAAACGAGTTACGAATCTCAAAGTAACGGCGCTAGCAGAAGCAACAGCAGGTATGTACCGCTACCAAAAAATCAAAAGCTACCTCTCGGTAGATGGTTTGTCAAGTAGGGAAGAGATATACTTGGATAGCTTGCAGGGGATGGCTCTAGGGGAAGGAATGGCTAACGCAGCTCGAGCTGGTGCAGACGACATCAAGCACCTTCAAGAGGAGGTGGTGTCAAAAGTACAAGAACTATGGAATCAGCTTGACTTTAGTAGTTTCCGATACCTGAGTTATGATGAAGTCCTATCGACTTTTGCGTCTGCGGGTGTGACTCAGGCTACGATTGTCGGTTCAGTTGAGCAAGATTTTGAGCAAATGAATCAAAAGGCTGAAAAACTAGCCACAGAGTTTGATACCCTTAACCAACAGATTATCCAAGTCATTGAGAATAAACTAGCCACAGATAAGGAATTGGCAGGAGAATTTAGAAAATGGAACAGTCGGATTTAGTCTTCCAAAAGTTAAAAGAAAAAGAAAAAGAGTATCATGATTTGGAAGATGAATATCTAAAGCAGAAAGCAACGTTTACAAATCAACGCAATGAACTCTATGAACGTCGAGACCGCCTTGCCCGAATCGTAGAAGACGAAGCTGGTAAGATGACTGCTTTTCTTCAAAAAGGACAATATAGTTACCAAGATGGAGAACAGTTTTATAGGAGTTTACAACAATTGATGGAGGATTCTCAGTTTGCGTGTAGGCGTAGAGAAGATGAATTGCAGTATCAAGAGGATTTGTTAAACAGAGATTATCGTAAGAAGCAAGATGAGTTAGAACAGACAATCGGAGATTTAAGGAGGTCATATGCTCGCGCCGTTAAATGAATATTATACAGATGAAGAATATGAATTTGCTTTACGTCAGATGTATCGTATGATGGAGAAGAATAGAATCTATACAATGGCGACAGTAATCTTAAAAGAAAGAAATTCTTTGCAAACAGATTATAAAGAAAAAGTGAGAGAAAGTGCGGAGGAGATAAAAGTCGCTATTGGGAAAATAAAATCACAGATGGATACGGCTATAAAAGGTCAGGTAAAGAAAAAGTTGGAAGAAGTGACAATGGAGAAGTTGTCTCAGTATGATTCCATTTGCTAATTTTATAGTGAGTAACTAGAATAATTGCTACAAACTGCACAGAGCAGTTTTTTTGCTATTACTTTTCCTATGAAAAATCCCTGCAAGCTCTTTCAAATTATGGTAGAATGGAAGCAGTAGAATTAGAAAAGGAAATCGATTATGAAATTTCTTGAATTAAATAAAAAACGTCATGCGACTAAGCATTTCACTGATAAGCCGGTTGATCCTAAGGATGTGCGTACGGCTATCGAAATCGCAACCTTGGCTCCAAGCGCCCACAACAGCCAGCCTTGGAAATTTGTGGTGGTTCGTGAGAAAAATGCTGAATTGGCAAAGTTGGCTTACGGTTCCAACTTTGAGCAGGTATCATCAGCGCCTGTAACCATTGCCCTGTTTACGGATACAGACCTTGCCAAACGTGCTCGTAAGATTGCCCGAGTTGGTGGTGCTAACAATTTCTCAGAAGAACAACTACAATACTTCATGAAAAATTTGCCTGCTGAATTTGCCCGTTACAGTGAGCAACAAGTCAGCGACTACCTAGCCCTCAATGCAGGTTTGGTTGCTATGAATTTGGTTCTGGCTCTTACAGATCAGGGAATCGGATCAAATCTGATTCTTGGTTTTGACAAATCAAAAGTCAACGAAGTTTTGGAAATCGAAAACCGCTTCCGTCCGGAACTTTTGATTACAGTGGGATACACAGACGAAAAATTGGAACCAAGCTACCGCTTACCAGTAGATGAAATCATCGAGAAAAGATAGAAAGAAGAAAAAATGACAGCAATTGATTTTACAGCAGAAGTAGAAAAACGCAAAGAAGACCTCTTGGCTGACTTGTTTAGCCTTTTGAAAATCAACTCAGAACGTGATGACAGCAATGCGGACGCTCAGCATCCATTTGGACCTGGCCCAGTAAAAGCCTTGGAAAAATTCCTTGAAATCGCAGACCGCGATGGCTATCCAACTAAAAATGTTGATAACTACGCAGGACATTTTGAGTTTGGTGAAGGAGAAGAAGTTCTCGGCATCTTTGCCCACATGGATGTGGTTCCAGCTGGTAGCGGTTGGGACACAGACCCTTACACACCAACTATCAAGGACGGTTGCCTTTATGCGCGTGGGGCTTCGGACGACAAGGGTCCTACAACAGCTTGTTACTATGGCTTGAAAATCATCAAAGAACTAGGCCTTCCAACGTCTAAGAAAGTCCGCTTCATCGTCGGAACAGACGAAGAATCAGGCTGGGCAGATATGGACTACTACTTTGAGCACGTAGGACTTGCCAAGCCAGACTTTGGTTTCTCTCCAGACGCTGAGTTCCCTATCATCAACGGTGAAAAAGGAAATATTACTGAATACCTCCACTTTGCAGGAGAAAATACAGGTGTAGCCCGTCTTCACAGCTTTACAGGTGGTTTACGTGAAAACATGGTGCCTGAATCAGCAACAGCAGTTATTTCAGGTGACTTGGCTGACTTGCAAGCTAAACTAGATGCCTTTGTTGCAGAACACAAACTTAGAGGAGAAATTCAAGAAGAAGCTGGCCAATACAAGGTGACGATCATTGGTAAATCAGCCCACGGTGCTATGCCTGCTTCAGGTGTCAATGGTGCAACTTACCTAGCTCTCTTCCTCAGTCAGTTTGACTTTGCAGGACCAGCTAAAGACTACCTTGACATCGCTGGTAAAATTCTCTTGAACGACCATGAGGGTGAAAATCTCAAGATTGCCCATGTGGATGAAAAGATGGGTGCCCTTTCTATGAATGCGGGTGTCTTCCGCTTCGATGAAGCAAGTGCTGATAATACCATTGCCCTTAATATCCGCTATCCAAAAGGAACAAGCCCAGAGCAAATCAAGTCAATCCTTGAAAACTTGTCAGTTGCTTCTGTTAGCCTTTCTGAGCACGGGCATACCCCTCACTATGTGCCAATGGAAGATCCACTTGTGCAAACCTTGTTGAATGTCTATGAAAAACAAACTGGCCTTAAAGGTCACGAGCAAGTTATCGGTGGTGGAACCTTTGGTCGTTTGCTCGAACGCGGAGTTGCCTACGGTGCCATGTTCCCAGACTCAATTGACACCATGCACCAAGCCAATGAATTTATCGCCTTGGACGATCTCTTCCGAGCTGCAGCAATCTATGCCGAAGCTATTTATGAATTGATCAAATAAAACGATAGAAGTCTGAGATTGTATGCTTAGACTTCTTTTTGGAGGGAAAGTAGATGTCTCAAATCGAAAGAATCAAGCAAGCCATTATGGCGGATCCGCAGAATGCTACCTATACAAAGCGTGGCATCGAGCCTCTCTTTGCAGCGCCAAAGACTGCTCGCATCAATATCATCGGTCAAGCGCCTGGTCTTAAAACCCAAGAAGCAGGCCTTTACTGGAAAGATAAGAGTGGTGACCGCTTGCGCGACTGGCTAGGTGTGGATGAAGATACCTTTTACAATTCAGGATATTTTGCTGTTCTGCCTATGGATTTCTACTTTCCAGGGCATGGCAAGTCAGGTGATTTACCACCGAGAACTGGCTTTGCTGAAAAATGGCATCCGCAGCTCTTGCAAGAATTACCAGATATTCAATTGACCCTTTTGATTGGTCAATATGCCCAGGCCTACTATTTAAAGGAGAAAATCAGTGGCAAGGTGACAGATAGAGTTCGACGCTATCAGGATTATTTGCCAGACTATTTTCCTTTAGTTCACCCCTCGCCACGAAATCAAATCTGGATGGCTAAAAATCCTTGGTTTGAGTCAGAAGTGGTGCCGGATTTGAAAAAAAGAATTAAAACTATTTTATAGTCAATGAAAATCAAAGAGCAAACTAGGAAGCTAGCCGCAGGCTGTACTTGAGTACGGTAAGGCGACGCTGACGTGGTTTGAATTTGATTTTCGAAGAGTATTAGGAGAAAAAGAATGAAAGAAATAACCTTTGACGCATTTTACCAGCTTTACCAAAACGACCAACTTTCTCTAGTGGACGTGAGAGAAGTGGATGAGTTTGAAGCTCTTCATTTAGAAGGTGCTCAGAATCTTCCTCTGAGTCAATTAGCTGATACTTATGATCAGTTGGACAAGGATCAGTTACATTATGTTATTTGTAAATCTGGAATGAGATCGGCGCGTGCTTGCCAATTCTTATCAGAACAAGGTTATGAGGTTATCAATGTACAAGGTGGCATGATGGCCTTTGAAGAACTTTAAACATTAGAATTTTCTCCTACTTGGTGTAATCTCGGTAGGAGAATTTTGTTTTTAGATAATTCTTATTTTTAAGAATCTTGAAAACATTCAATATTTACTTCGTGAAGCTTTTTTCATACTCCTATTCATGATATACTAGGTCAGTATTTTATAAATATGAAGGAGATTTTCATGGCTAAAAAAGGTGCCCTAACAGGTTTGCTCCTGTTTGGAATATTTTTTGGTGCGGGAAACTTGATTTTTCCGCCTTCTCTAGGTGCTCTATCTGGAGAACATTTTCTTCCTGCCATCGCAGGTTTTGTCTTTTCAGGCGTCGGTATCGCCGTATTGACTCTTATTATTGGAACGCTAAATCCTAAAGGATATATCTACGAGATTTCAACAAAGATAGCGCCTTGGTTTGCGACTCTTTACCTCTCAGTTCTTTATTTGTCAATCGGTCCATTCTTTGCTATCCCACGTACAGCTACAACAGCTTACGAAGTAGGGATTAGTCCCCTTTTATCGGATGCAAATAAAGGACTTGGCTTGATTGTCTTTACGGTTCTTTACTTTGCAGCAGCGTATCTAATCTCGCTCAATCCATCAAAAATCTTAGACCGTATCGGCCGTATTTTAACACCAGTCTTTGCGATTTTGATTGTTATCTTGGTTGTCCTAGGAGCTATCAAATACGGTGGAACAAGTCCTCAAGCTGCTTCAGCTGCTTATCAAGCTTCTGCCTTTGGTACAGGTTTCCTAGAAGGTTACAATACCTTGGACGCCCTTGCTTCAGTTGCCTTTAGCGTAATCGCAGTTCAAACCTTGAAACAACTTGGCTTCTCAAGTAAGAAAGAATACATTTCGACTATTTGGGTTGTTGGTATCGTTGTTGCCCTTGCTTTCAGCGCTCTTTACATCGGTTTAGGTTTCCTTGGAAATCATTTCCCAGTACCAGCTGAAGCGATGAAAGGTGGAACACCTGGTGTTTACATCTTGTCACAAGCGACTCAAGAAATCTTTGGCTCAACAGCTCAACTCTTCCTTGCAGCTATGGTTACTGTAACCTGCTTCACAACAACAGTTGGTTTGATTGTGTCAACAGCTGAGTTCTTTAATGAACGCTTCCCACAAATCAGCTACAAGGTTTATGCGACAGCCTTTACCTTGATTGGATTTGCCATTGCTAATTTGGGTCTTGATGCGATTATCAAGTACTCAATTCCAGTACTGGTTATCTTGTACCCAATCACGATTGCTATCGTTATGATTGTCATTGTCAACAAATTCGTGGCTCTTTCAAAACCAGGTATGCAGTTGACAATTGCTGTGGTTACAACTATTGCCATTGCAAGCGTATTAGGAAGCTCATTTAAGGTTGAGTTTCTTGCAAACCTTGTAAATGCTCTTCCTTTTGCTAAGGCATCACTCCCATGGTTGGTACCAGCCATTGTCGGAATCTTGCTCTCATTGGTTCTACCAAACAAGCAAGAAAGCGATGTTTTTGAAATGGAATAATCACTAAAATCACTTTTGTAGCAAAGTCTGCAGGAGTGATTTTCTTTTTTATCCGATGATAAATGTGTTATAATAGGTAGCAAAAGAGGTGAAGAAATGAATCAAACAGTAGAATATATCAAAGAACTGACAGCCATTGCGTCGCCAACGGGCTTCACTCGGGAGATTTCGGACTATTTAGTCAAGACTCTAGAAGGTTTTGGTTACCAGCCGGTTCGCACAGCTAAGGGTGGTGTCAATGTGACCATTAAAGGTCAAAATGATGAAGAGCATCGCTATGCGACTGCCCATGTGGATACGCTGGGGGCCATTGTCCGTGCTGTCAAACCAGACGGTCGTCTCAAAATGGACCGTATCGGTGGTTTTCCTTGGAACATGATTGAAGGTGAAAACTGTACCGTTCATGTGGCTAGCACAGGTCAAAAAGTATCAGGAACCATCCTCATCCACCAAACTTCTTGCCATGTCTATAAGGATTCAGGAACTGCAGAACGCACGCAGGATAATATGGAAGTGCGTTTGGACGCCAAAGTAACCAGTGAAAAAGAAACTCGTGCTCTTGGTATTGAGGTCGGTGATTTTATCAGTTTTGACCCACGAACTGTCGTGACAGAGACAGGTTTTATCAAATCTCGTCATTTGGACGATAAGGTCAGCGCAGCGATTTTGCTTAACTTGCTTCGTGGTTATAAGGAAGAGAAGATTGAATTGCCCGTAACAACACATTTTGCTTTTTCAGTCTTTGAAGAAGTGGGGCATGGGGCTAATTCTAATATTCCTGCTCAGGTGGTAGAATATCTGGCTGTGGATATGGGAGCTATGGGAGATGATCAGCAAACAGACGAATATACAGTGTCTATCTGTGTCAAGGATGCTTCTGGACCTTATCATTATGACTTCCGGCAACACTTGGTTGCTTTGGCTAAAGAGCAAGATATTCCATTTAAGCTGGATATCTATCCGTTTTATGGTTCAGACGCTTCAGCGGCTATGTCTGCAGGTGCAGAAGTCAAACATGCCCTTCTCGGTGCTGGTATCGAGTCTAGCCATTCTTATGAGCGTACTCATATTGACTCGGTGGTCGCAACGGAGCGTATGGTTGATGCTTATCTTAAGAGCGAATTGGTAGACTAATATGTGTTTGATTTGCCAGAGAATTGAACTCATCAAGAAGGGAGAAAATCCCTATTTTGTCAAAGAGTTGGAAACAGGCTATCTTGTGGTTGGAGACCACCAGTATTTTGCAGGCTATAGTCTCTTTCTAGCCAAGGAACATGTCGCCGAATTGCACCATTTAGAAAAGGAAATGAGACTCCATTTTCTAGAAGAAATGAGTTTAGTCCAAGAGGCAGTTGCCAAGGCCTTTGCTGCTGAGAAAATGAATATCGAACTGCTAGGAAATGGCGATGCCCATCTTCATTGGCATCTGTTTCCTAGACGAAGAGGTGATATGAATGGACACGGTCTCAAAGGACGTGGGCCAGTCTGGTGGGTTCCCTTTGAAGAAATGACAGCAGAGACCTACCAAGCAAAAACTGATGAGATTGAAAGATTAGTTAAACGTTTATCAATAGAAGTAGATAAACTATTAGAAATAAAGGAGTAGAAATGAAAAAAAGATACCTAGTCTTGACAGCCTTGCTAGCCTTGAGTCTAGCAGCTTGTTCACAAGAAAAAGCAAAAAATGAAGATGGCGCAGCTAAGACAGAACAAACAGCTAAAGCTGATGGAACAGTCGGAAGCAAGTCTCAAGGAGCTGCTCAGAAAAAAGCAGAAGTGGTTAATAAAGGAGACTACTACAGCATCCAAGGGAAATACGATGAAATCATCGTAGCCAATAAACACTACCCATTGTCAAAAGACTACAATCCAGGGGAAAATCCAACAGCCAAGGCTGAGTTGGTCAAACTCATCAAAGCGATGCAAGAGGCAGGTTTCCCAATTAGTGACCATTATAGTGGTTTTAGAAGTTATGAAACTCAGACCAAGCTCTATCAAGATTATGTCAACCAAGATGGGAAGGCAGCAGCTGACCGTTATTCTGCTCGACCTGGCTATAGCGAACACCAGACAGGTTTAGCCTTTGATGTGATTGGGACAAATGGTGATTTGGTGACAGAAGAAAAAGCGGCCCAATGGCTCTTGGACCATGCAGCTGATTATGGCTTTGTTGTCCGTTATCTCAAAGGTAAAGAAAAAGAAACAGGCTATATGGCTGAAGAATGGCACCTTCGTTATGTCGGAAAAGAAGCAAAAGAAATTGCAGAGAGTGGTCTCAGTTTGGAAGAATACTACGGATTTGAAGGCGGAGATTACGTCGATTAATACTCTTCGAAAATCTCTTCAAACCACGTCAGCGTCGCCTTACCGTACTCAAGTACAGCTTGCGGCTAGCTTCCTAGTTTGCTCTTTGATTTTCATTGAGTATAAAAAATAAACTTTTCTCTTGCAATTCTAGATAAATAGTGTATAATAGATAGGTATGTGTAAAGCATACTTGTGGGAGGTAAAAATCTCTAATTACCGCCAAAACCACAAAGGAGGATTTAAAAATGGCTAAAAAAGTCGAAAAACTTGTAAAATTGCAAATCCCTGCTGGTAAAGCTACACCAGCTCCACCGGTTGGACCTGCTCTTGGTCAAGCTGGTATCAACATCATGGGATTCACAAAAGAGTTCAACGCTCGTACAGCTGACCAAGCTGGTATGATCATTCCAGTTGTTATCTCAGTTTACGAAGATAAATCATTTACTTTCATCACTAAAACACCACCAGCTGCTGTTCTTTTGAAAAAAGCTGCAGGTGTTGAAAAAGGATCAGGTACACCTAACAAAACTAAAGTTGCTACAGTTACTCGTGCACAAGTACAAGAAATTGCAGAAACTAAGATGCCAGATTTGAACGCAGCAAACGTAGAGTCTGCAATGCGTATGATCGAAGGTACTGCTCGTTCTATGGGATTCACTGTTGTTGACTAATCAATAACACCCCCAATATAACCCGCAAGACTTCATCATTTCGAGAAGTGACGTGGGAGATGAAAATCGATTGAACCACTTACAAGGAGAATAGAAAATGGCTAAAAAAAGCAAACAACTTCGTGCTGCTCTTGAGAAAATCGACAGCACAAAAGCATACAGCGTAGAAGAAGCTGTAGCACTTGCAAAAGAAACTAACTTTGCAAAATTTGATGCAACTGTAGAAGTTGCTTACAACTTGAACATCGACGTTAAAAAAGCTGACCAACAAATCCGTGGAGCAATGGTATTGCCAAACGGTACTGGTAAAACTTCACGCGTTCTTGTTTTTGCACGTGGTGCAAAAGCTGAAGAAGCAAAAGCTGCTGGTGCAGACTTTGTTGGTGAAGATGACCTTGTTGCTAAAATCAACGACGGTTGGTTGGACTTCGACGTAGTTATCGCTACACCTGACATGATGGCTCTTGTTGGACGTCTTGGGCGTGTCCTTGGACCACGTAACTTGATGCCAAACCCTAAAACTGGTACTGTAACAATGGATGTTGCTAAAGCAGTTGAAGAGTCTAAAGGTGGTAAAATTACTTACCGTGCAGACCGTGCAGGTAACGTTCAAGCAATCATCGGTAAAGTATCATTTGAAACTGAAAAATTGGTTGAAAACTTCAAAGCTTTCAACGAAACAATCCAAAAAGCAAAACCAGCTACAGCTAAAGGAACTTACGTAACAAACTTGACTATCACAACTACTCAAGGTGTTGGTATCAAAGTTGACGTAAACTCACTTTAATCAGTAGTTTATATCAGAGAACGAGTACGAAAGTGCTCGTTTTTTTGGTACGGCGAGTATGTCGTTCATCTGAGATGTAAGTACTCCGTGGTTACCATCTACTAGTGAACCTATATGAGTAAACTACGTGAGCAATTGATACTCTTCAAAAATCAAATTCAAACTACGTCAGCGTCGGCTTGTCGTACTTAAGTACTGCCTGCGCCTAGCTTTCTAGTTTGCTCTTTGATTTTTATTGAGTATGAATTCGAACTAGAGAGGTAATAATAAATTTATGCTATAGTCATGGTGGCTTGTATGCGTTTGATTATAGTTCATCAAAAACTAGATTAGAATTGTTAGATAATATCATTTTATGTTATAATGAAGAAAAAACAGAGGTGTTCAAATGTCAGAAGCAGGTCATAAGTTTTTAGCAAAATTGGGAAAAAAGCGCTTACGTCCAGGTGGAAAACGTGCCACAGATTGGTTAATTGCAGAAGGAGGATTTTCAAAAGAAAAGAGAATACTAGAGGTTGCGTGTAATAGGGGAACTACAGCAATTGAGTTGGCACAGCGTTTTGGTTGTAAGATAACTGCTGTTGATATGGATGCTCAAGCTTTAGAAGTGGCTAAAAAATCTGCTGAAACGGCAGGTGTTGGGCATCTAATCAGATTTGAAAGAGCAAATGCAATGAAACTTCCTTATGAAGGTGCTAGTTTTGATATTGTTATAAATGAAGCTATGCTGACTATGCAAGCCGATCAAGCTAAGAAAAAATGTGTAATGGAGTATCTAAGGGTTTTAAAACCTGAAGGTCTTCTTTTGACACATGATGTGCTTCTTAAGGAAGCTAAAGAGTCTATCAGACAGGAATTGTCACAAGCAATTCATGTAAATGTAGGTCCTTTAACTCAAGATGGTTGGGAACAGGTGATGATAGAATCAGGTTATCGTGATGTGAAAGTATTGACTGGTGAAATGACATTAATGAAATTATCAGGTATGATTTATGACGAAGGTTGGCTAGGAACTTTGAAAATTTGTGTAAATGCTTGTAAAAAGGAGAATAGAAAGCAATTTTTAACGATGTATAAAATGTTTGCTAAGAATAAACAGAAACTGGGCTTTATTGCGATGGCTAGTTATAAATCGTCAAATCGTTAGATAATTATTGAAGTTAACTTTTCCTTTTTTCTTTCTTAAAAAATATGCTATAATAGAGAGTAAAAAACTTTGAAAGAAAGAAAAAGATGAATTTAAAAGATTACATTGCAACAATTGAAAATTATCCAAAGGAAGGTATCACCTTCCGTGATATCAGTCCTTTGATGGCTGATGGAAATGCTTATAGCTACGCTGTTCGTGAAATTGTTCAGTATGCTACTGACAAGAAAATCGATATGATCGTAGGGCCTGAGGCTCGTGGATTTATCGTGGGTTGTCCAGTTGCCTTTGAGTTGGGAATTGGTTTTGCGCCTGTTCGTAAGCCAGGTAAATTGCCACGCGAAGTCATTTCTGCTGACTATGAAAAAGAGTACGGGGTTGATACCTTGACTATGCATGCTGACGCCATCAAGTCAGGTCAACGAGTTCTTATCGTGGATGACCTCTTGGCAACAGGTGGAACTGTTAAGGCAACTATCGAGATGATTGAAAAACTTGGTGGTGTTGTAGCAGGTTGTGCCTTCCTTGTTGAATTGGATGAATTGAACGGCCGTGAAAAAATCGGTGACTACGATTACAAGGTTCTTATGCATTATTAATGAAAAACAGTCCCTAGGGCTGTTTTCTCTACATTAGGATATAAAAATAGACTATAGCTAGTTAGAGAAAAACTATAATTGAAAACTATATCTTCTTGCAGTATAATAAAAGGACTAAGTGTTTGAGATTTGGCTTCAAACATATGCAATTATTCCTGAAAGAGTACAGTTAGGAGAGGGTTATGCCGATTCGAATTGATAAAAAATTACCAGCTGTTGAGATTTTACGGACAGAGAACATCTTTGTCATGGATGATCAACGTGCGGCCCACCAAGATATCCGTCCCTTGAAGATTTTAATCTTAAATCTCATGCCACAGAAAATGGTCACAGAGACCCAGTTGTTGCGCCATTTGGCGAATACGCCCTTGCAACTGGATATTGATTTTCTTTATATGGAAAGCCACCGTTCTAAGACAACTCGTTCAGAGCACATGGAGACCTTTTATAAAACTTTTCCTGAAGTTAAGAACGAGTATTTTGATGGGATGATTATCACGGGTGCTCCAGTTGAGCATTTACCATTTGAGGAAGTGGACTATTGGGAGGAATTCAGTCAGGTGCTTGAGTGGTCTAAGACTCATGTCTATTCGACCCTTCATATCTGTTGGGGTGCTCAGGCGGGACTCTATCTGCGTTATGGGGTTGAAAAATACCAGATGGACAATAAGTTATCAGGTATTTATCCTCAGGATACTCTAAAAGAGGGTCACCTTCTCTTTAGAGGTTTTGATGATAGCTATGTATCACCTCATTCACGGCACACGGAGATTTCTAAGGAAGAGGTCTTAAACAAAACCAATCTCGAGATTTTATCAGAAGGACCTCAGGTTGGGGTTTCGATTTTGGCCAGTCGTGATTTACGAGAAATTTATAGTTTTGGGCATTTGGAATATGACCGTGATACCTTGGCAAAAGAGTATTTTAGGGATCGTGACGCAGGTTTAGACCCACATATTCCAGAAAATTACTTTAAGGATGACGATGTTAATCAGACACCTTGTCTTTGTTGGTCTTCATCAGCAGCCCTCTTTTTCAGTAACTGGGTAAACTATGCAGTCTATCAGGAAACCCCTTTTGACTGGAGAAAAATAGAAGATGATGCATCTGCTTTTGGGTATTTATAAGAGGAATTATGACATATTTAGACGCTTTTAAATCAGGGAACTTGGTTTTACCGAGTGCCCTGCTCTTGCATTTTAAGGAACTCTTTCCTTCTAGCGACGATTTTCTGGTCTGGCAATTTTTCTATTTGCAAAATACGACAGGTTTGGATGAAATGTCGCCAAGCCAGATTGCTGAAAGGATTGGTAAGGAAATTTCGGATGTCAATCAGGCCATTTCCAATCTGACGGAGAGGGGACTGCTTCAGTATCGTACTATCGAATTAAATGGCGAAATCGAATTGCTTTTTGATGCTAGTTTGGCATTGGAACGTTTGGATAATTTGCTTGGAGCTGCTCATTCAAGTTCAGACCAGTTGACACCTCAAAATCAGCTTAAGAATTTGGTGGAAACTTTCCAGCAGGAGTTGGGACGCTTGTTGACTCCTTTTGAGATTGAGGATTTGACTAAGACACTAAAGGAAGATGGAACCAGTGCTGACTTGATTAAGGAGGCTCTTCGTGAAGCGGTTTTGAATGGAAAACCAAACTGGAAGTATATCCAGGCCATTTTGAGAAATTGGCGCCATGAAGGCATCAAAAGTGTGGCTCAAATAGAGGCCAAGCGGGCAGAGAGAGAAGCAAGCAATCCTCAGTTGACACAGGTATCGGCAGATTTTAGAAATGCTATGGATCTCTGGAAGGATTGATCGTTACAAGCAGGCTTGAAATCCGAGTAAGATTTGCAAGCTGTGTATAATTGTGATAAAATAAGTAGAAAATAAATTGAAAAAAGAGGTATGTGAAATGTCACGTAAACCATTTATCGCTGGTAACTGGAAAATGAACAAAAATCCAGAAGAAGCTAAAGCATTCGTTGAAGCAGTTGCATCAAAACTTCCTTCATCAGATCTTGTTGAAGCAGGTATCGCAGCTCCAGCTCTTGATTTGACAACGGTTCTTGCAGCTGCAAAAGGTTCAAACCTTAAAGTTGCTGCTCAAAACTGCTACTTTGAAAATGCAGGTGCTTTCACTGGTGAAACAAGCCCACAAGTTTTGAAAGAAATCGGTACTGACTACGTTGTTATCGGTCACTCAGAACGCCGTGACTACTTCCACGAAACTGACGAAGATATCAACAAAAAAGCAAAAGCAATCTTTGCAAACGGTATGCTTCCAATCATCTGTTGTGGTGAGTCACTTGAAACTTATGAAGCTGGTAAAGCTGCTGAATTCGTAGGTGCTCAAGTATCTGCTGCATTGACTGGATTGACTGCTGAACAAGTTGCTGCATCAGTTATCGCTTACGAGCCAATCTGGGCTATCGGTACTGGTAAATCAGCTTCACAAGACGACGCACAAAAAATGTGTAAAGTTGTTCGTGACGTTGTAGCTACTGACTTTGGTCAAGAAGTTGCGGACAAAGTTCGTGTTCAATACGGTGGTTCTGTTAAACCTGAAAACGTTGCTTCATACATGGCTTGCCCAGACGTTGACGGTGCCCTTGTTGGTGGTGCGTCACTTGAAGCTGAAAGCTTCTTGGCATTGCTTGACTTTGTAAAATAATCGACTCTTTATCAACATTATTGGGTTGAAGAAAAGCTAAAATCGAGAAAGGACAAATATCGTCCTTTCTTTTTTCTACTAAAGCAGAAAATGTAGACAACTTTATCCGAACTCTTCCTGGTGGTTATAACATGGAGATGAACCAAGACTCCAGCAATATTTCCCTCGAGCAAAAACAACTCTTGACCATCGTGCGTGCTCTCCTAGACAATCCTAAAATTCTCATTTTGGATGAAGCGACTTCCTCTATTGATACCCGTTTGGAACTCTTGATTCAAAAAATCACGAAACGATTTATGAAAGGAAGGAACAGCTTTGTCATTGCACACCGCCTTTCGACCATTCAAGAAGCAAATAAGATTCTCGTTCTTAAGGATGGACAGATTATTTAGCAGGGAAATCACGAAAGTGTACTCCAAGCGAAAGGTTTTTTATTATGATCTTTACCATAGCCAATTTTCAAGCCAATCTGATTAAATCAGCTAATAAAATAATGTCAAACTTTTCTTAAATTATCAGTCTATTGCAACTTTTCTCATGTGAGTCATTTGGCTTGCTATTTGTTTTCCTTAGTAGTATACTAAGGTAGTAATCATTAAGAAGTGGTTACAAATAATAATGAATGAGGTAAAATAAAATGGTAGAATTGAAAAAAGAAGCAGTAAAAGACGTAACATCATTGACAAAAGCAGCGCCAGTAGCATTGGCAAAAACAAAGGAAGTCTTGAACCAAGCTGTTGCTGATTTATACGTAGCCCACGTTGCCTTGCACCAAGTGCACTGGTACATGCGTGGTCGTGGTTTCCTTGTATGGCATCCAAAAATGGATGAATACATGGACAGCCTTGATGGCTATCTTGACGAAATCAGCGAACGCTTGATTACACTTGGTGGCAGCCCATTCTCTACTTTGACAGAATTCCTTCAACATAGTGAAATCGAAGAAGAAGAAGGAGAATTCCGTAGTGTTGAAGAAAGCTTGGAACGTGTCCTAGATGTTTATCGTTATCTCATCACTCTGTTCCAAAAAGCTTTGGATGTTACTGATGAAGAAGGTGATGATGTGACAAACGATATCTTTGTTGGTGCTAAAGCTGAACTTGAGAAAACGGTTTGGATGCTTGCGGCAGAACTTGGACAAGCACCTGGTTTGTAAGATAAATGCATCCCTTTCTATCATGAGTTTCTGTATCACTACTCATGATAAACTATCTTTTAAAAATCATGTAGCAGACAAAGTTACATGATTTTTTCTTTGCTTCTCCGGCGACTCATTTGTCAAAATGCTGATTTTAAGGTATAATAGTTGCTGTTCGAGAAATTTTGATTTTCAAAGAATAGTGAATGATGATAAGGAGAAACCATGAACAACTTACCAAATTGCCCAAAATGTAACTCAGAGTATGTCTACGAAGACGGTGCCCTACTGGTTTGCCCAGAGTGTGCTTATGAGTGGAATCCTGCTGAAGTTGCAGATGTAGAAGAGGGCCTTGTTGCTATCGATGCCAACGGGAATAAATTGGCTGACGGTGATACTGTAACCCTCATCAAGGACTTGAAAGTAAAAGGTGCGCCAAAAGATTTGAAACAAGGGACGCGCGTGAAAAATATCCGCATCGTAGAAGGCGACCACAATATCGACTGTAAAATTGATGGCTTCGGTGCCATGAAACTCAAATCAGAGTTTGTGAAGAAAATTTAAGCATGTCAAAGCACTACAAACTTGTATTTTATAGCCGTATCTTCTTGTTTCTAGCGGTTTTTACGGGAGTTTATCTTGAAATCGCCAAGCATGGTGGATTTGGGATGCTTCTCTATTACACTGTTCTGTCCAACCTTTTAGTCGCGATTTTTACGCTCTATCTCCTAAAGGTTATGAGCCGTTTAGGTGTAAACTGGCAAAGGCCAAGTCTCTTGCGCTTAAAAGGTGGGGTCACCATGAGTATCATGATTACCTGTGTGATTTACCATTTCCTTTTAGCGCCCATTGCGACTAATTTCTATACCCTAGAAAATTTCCTTTGCCACTATATCGTTCCCCTCTGGTTTTTAGCAGATACCCTCTTTTTTGACAAACAGGGTCAATACAAGATTTGGGACCCAATTGTGTGGACGATTTTACCCTTGCTGTATATGATTTTTGCTCTTTTTAATGGCTTGGTATTGAAACTTGATGTTCCTAATTCTAAGGTCAGTCCCTTCCCGTACTTCTTTTTGAATGTGAACAAGGGTTGGGATGTCGTGTTCAAGTGGTGTCTGATTATCTTTGTTGCTTATATGGTGGCAGGATTTATCTTCTACTTTATTAAGCAAATCAAGAGAAAATCATCCTAAGACACAAGGGATTCATTTTCGAGTTTAAGAAGGAGTCTGTACACTAAAGAGGCTTCTTCTTTTCTTGCTTGTTTGATGACTATCAAAAAAGTAGAAGATTAAGAGAAATATAGAAAGAGATTTCATGAAACAATTTTTAGAACGGGCCAGTATTTTGGCTCTCTCCCTCGTTTTGATTACGTCCTTTTCCATCTCGAGTGCCCTGCCAGCCATGTTTGACTATTATCAAGGTTATCCTAAGGAACAAATTGAGCTCTTGGCGAGCTTGCCTTCCTTTGGAATCATGATTATGTTATTACTAAATGGTTTCTTAGAAAAAATATTTCCTGAGCGCTTACAGATCAGTTTGGGATTGCTGATTTTATCACTAAGTGGAACTGCTCCCTTTTGGTACCAAGCTTATCCTTTTGTCTTTGGAACACGGATTCTTTTTGGTTTAGGTGTTGGGATGATCAATGCCAAGGCCATTTCTATTATCAGTGAACGCTATCAAGGAAAAACGAGAATTCAGATGTTAGGGCTACGCGGTTCTGCAGAGGTCGTTGGGGCTTCTCTCATTACCTTGGCAGTCGGCCAATTGTTGGCCTTTGGTTGGACAGCTACTTTCTTAGCTTATAGTGCTGGATTTTTAGTTCTGATCCTTTATCTGCTCTTTGTACCTTATGGAAAAGAAAAGAAAGAAGTCAAGAAAAAAACGAAGGAAGCAAGTCGCTTAACTCGGGAAATGAAGGGCTTGATTTTTATCTTAGCTATTGAAGCGGCAGTTGTAGTTTGTACCAATACAGCCATTACCATCCGTATTCCAAGTTTGATGGTGGAAAGAGGACTTGGAGATGCCCAGTTATCTAGTTTTGTTCTTAGTGTCATGCAGTTGATAGGGATTGTGGCTGGTGTGAGTTTCTCTTTCTTGATTTCTATCTTTAAAGAGAAATTGCTCCTATGGTCTGGAATTACTTTTGGCTTAGGGCAAATTGTGATTGCCTTGTCTCCATCCTTGTGGGTGGTAGTGGCAGGGAGTATTCTAGCCGGTTTTGCCTACAGTGTAGCCTTGACGACGGTCTTTCAACTTGTCTCTGAACGAATTCCAGCTAAACTCCTCAATCAAGCGACTTCATTTGCTGTATTAGGCTGTAGTTTCGGAGCCTTTACGACCCCATTTGTTCTAGGTGCAATTGGGTTACTAACTCACAATGGCATGTTGGTCTTTGCCATTTTAGGCTCATGGTTGATTGTAACCTCTATCTTTGTCATGTACCTACTTCAAAAGAGAGCTTAGGATTGGTTTCCTAAGTTTTTCTTTTTGTGAATTTTGTACCCAGACAATATTTGATTTAGACCCTTGTTTACAGATTATTTTCTTGATAAAATAGAAGTTATGACGAGATATAAAGCAACTATTTCCTATGATGGTTACGCCTTTTCTGGTTTTCAGCGCCAGCCTCATGCGCGTAGCGTTCAGGAAGAAATTGAAAAAACCTTGACCAGGTTAAATAAAGGGCAAGTCATTACTGTTCACGGTGCTGGTAGGACAGATAGTGGGGTTCATGCTCTGGGACAGGTTATTCATTTTGATCTACCTTATCAGATGGATGAGGAGAAGCTCCGTTTTGCTTTGGACACCCAGTCTCCTGAAGATATTGATGTGATTTCGATTGAGCTTGTGGCGGATGATTTTCATTGCCGTTATGCCAAGCATAGCAAGACCTATGAGTTTATTGTGGATAGGGGACGTCCCAAGAATCCTATGCGCCGTCACTATGCCACTCACTTTCCCTATCCACTCGATGTGGAACGCATGCAGATTGCAATCAAAAAGTTAGAGGGAACTCATGATTTTACCGGTTTTACAGCCTCTGGGACTAGTGTAGAGGATAAGGTTCGCACCATCACAGAAGCTAGTTTAGCAGTTGATGAGACAGGTCAGTTTTTGACCTTTACCTTTTCAGGAAATGGTTTCTTGTATAAGCAGATTCGCAATATGGTGGGGACACTGCTTAAAATCGGCAATAACCGCATGCCAGTAGAGCAGATTGACCTAATCTTGGAGAAAAAGGACAGGCAGCTTGCAGGTCCCACTGCAGCACCAAATGGTCTATATTTAAAGGAGATTCGTTATGAAGAATAATCGTATTTTAGCACTTTCTGGAAATGATATTTTTAGTGGTGGTGGCCTGTCAGCTGATTTGGCTACCTATACCTTGAACGGCTTGCATGGCTTTGTAGCAGTGACTTGTTTGACAGCCTTGACAGAAAAAGGATTTGAAGTCTTTCCAACTGACGATACCATTTTTCAACATGAATTAGATAGCTTGCGTGATGTGGAGTTTGCAGGAATTAAGATTGGTCTTCTCCCTACTGTCAGTGCGGCTGAGAAGGCATTGGACTTTATCAAGCAACGCCCAGGAGTGCCTGTGGTTCTGGACCCTGTCTTGGTCTGCAAGGAAACACACGACGTAGCAGTTAGTGAACTCTGCCAAGAGTTGATTCGCTTTTTCCCTCATGTCAGTGTGATTACACCTAATCTTCCTGAAGCAGAATTACTAGCAGATCAAGAGATTAAAACCCTTGAAGATATGAAAGCTGCAGCGCAGAAATTGCATGACTTAGGAGCGCCAGCAGTCATCATCAAGGGAGGCAATCGCCTTAGTCAGGACAAGGCTGTAGATGTCTTTTATGATGGACAAAACTTTACAGTCCTAGAAAATCCCGTCATTCAAGGGCAAAATGCTGGCGCAGGTTGTACCTTTGCCTCTAGCATTGCCAGTCACTTGCTTAAAGGTGATGAACTTTTATCAGCAGTAGAAAGCTCGAAGGCTTTCGTTTACCGTGCCATTGCACAAGCAGATCAGTATGGAGTAAGACAATATGAAGCAAACCAAAACCACTAAAATTGCCCTTGTATCCCTATTAACCGCCCTTTCTGTGGTTCTAGGTTATTTCTTAAAAATCCCGACACCGACAGGCATTCTAACTCTTTTAGATGCGGGTGTCTTCTTTACGGCCTTTTACTTTGGTAGTCGTGAAGGGGCTGTAGTAGGAGGATTAGCAGGTTTCTTGATTGACCTCTTATCAGGCTATCCTCAGTGGATGTTCTTTAGCTTGCTCAACCATGGCTTGCAGGGATTTTTCGCAGGATTTAAAGGAAAAACTCAGTGGTTAGGCCTTATCTTAGCAACGATTGCCATGGTAGGGGGTTACGCCTTGGGTTCTACATTGATGAATGGCTGGGCAGCAGCCCTACCAGAAATCCTACCAAACTTCATGCAAAATATGGTAGGGATGATTGTAGGATTTATACTTAGTCAAAGTATCAAGAAGATTAAGTAAAGAGGCTGAGTAAAAAGTTTTTCAAATAAGAAAAACGCATAGTATCAGGTGTTGAAAAACCTTGATACTATGCGTTTTATTGTGGGAAGATTTTCGAAGAATGTTAATCAAAATAAAGTAAGTCTTTGCTGGTGCTTGTAAAGAGGTCAAAGCCATCCTTGGTAACAACACCGCAGTCTTCAATACGAACACCGACTTTACCAGGGATATAGATACCTGGTTCAACAGAGAAGCACATGCCTTCTTCGATGACCATGTCGTTTCCTTCCATGATAGATGGGAATTCGTGGACATCCATACCGATACCGTGACCAAGACGGTGGTTGAAGTACTCACCGTAACCAGCTTTTTCGATGACCTCACGGGCAGCGCGGTCCACTTCATGGGCAGTCACACCTGGTTTGATAAAGTCAAGAGCAGCTTGTTGGGCTTCAAGAGTCAAGTTGTAAATGTCTTTCTTGAATTGGTCTGGTTTACCGACAGCGACTGTACGAGTCATATCTGACGCATAGCCGTTGACTAGAACACCAAGGTCAAAGAGGAGAAGAGCATTATTTTCAACCTTATTTGCTGCTGGAATGCCGTGTGGATTTGCAGCATTATCACCTGTCAAGACCATGGTGTCAAAGCTCATTTCATAGCCTTCACGTTTCATAGCAAAGTCAATTTGAGCGATGATATCTGTCTCAGTCTTATCAAGAGAAATATTGTCAAAACCAACCTTAACTGCCTTGTCAGCATAGAGACCTGCAACCATCATTTTTTGCACTTCGTCAGCTGATTTGATGAGGCGCATGCGTTGGATACGAGGAGTGAGGTTGTTAAACTCAGCAGTTTCAAAAACTGTTTTCAAGCCATGATATTTGGTCAAGATGAGATTGTCAAACTCAACAGCGACACGTTTGAAGTCAAGTTGTGGAAGAGCATGTTTCATTTTTTGCCATGGATTTTCAGAGTCCACATAGCCCACAACTGGGAAGGAAACAGTGCTGCTCGCACGCTCCACTTCAAGGGCTGGGACAAAAAGGAGGGGTTCCTGATCCGCTAGGACAAAAAGGAACATTTGGCGTTCATGGGGATCACTGTAAAAGCCAGTGAGGTAATTGATTGTGACGGGGTCAGATACGACAGCGACGTCTAGTTTTTCTGATTCAAGATATGTTACGATTTGTTGTAATTTAGACATATGCTACCTTCTTTCTACCCCTCTATTTTGGCAAAAAATGAGAGAAAATGCAAGGGAGAAGGGTAAAAGAACAGACAAAAAGAACTCCGACAAGATAACGGAGTTCTTTGATATCATTTTCCTTTGTTTAAGAAAAGTCAGCCTTGCTTTTGACATCACTGTATTCTTCAGCGATTTCTTGGCTGAGAATGTCCTCATAAGCAGGGAGTTGAATGTCCTGACCATATTTCTTCTTGAGGGCAGTAGTGACTAGGCGATAAGCTAGATTGGCATTACGAGAGAGGATAGGCCCGTGGAAGTAGGAACCAAAGACATTCTTATAATGAACACCTTCGCCGACTTTTTCTTCGTTATTTCCATTTCCATAGACAACCTGTCCCAGCGGTTTTTGATCATCTGAGAGGAAGGTACGGCCCTGATGATTTTCAAAACCATAGTAGGTTTCATCGAAATCTTCATTGTGAATCTTGATGTCCCCGATAAAACGGTTATTGGTCTGGTTGAGCGTGTAGTGGCCCATGACCCCTAGTCCTTCGATGCGTCTCCCTGAAGCTTCAACATAATATTGGCCCAATAGTTGGAAACCACCGCAGATAGCCAGAACCACACCGTCGTTTTGGATGTAGTTGTCAATGCTCTCTTTTTTAGCAGGTAGGTCGTCTGCAATGATACTCTGTTCAAAGTCTTGACCACCACCGAAAAAGGCAATGTCGTAGTGATTTTCATCAAAGTTATCATGGAGAGAAACGATGTCAACCGTCACATGGGCTCCCAGTTTTTCAGCCACATACTTGAGCATGAGGATGTTTCCATTGTCCCCATAGGTATTCATGAGATTTCCGTAGAGGTGGGCAATGTTGAGCTGATAGGGGTAATTGCCAGCTTTTGAGGAAAGTGAAGTATAAACCATTAGTTCATCTCCTTTCTAACAATCTGACGACTAGCCAGCAGTTCGCGGAATTCAAGCATAGCAGTATAGGTAGCTAGAATATAAGCATGCTTGCAGTCTTGGTTCTCAATGGTCTTAAGAACTTGCTCCAGACTACTTGTTTCAGTAATTTTATCAGCTGGATAGCCAGTTACTCGTAGACGACGTGCGATTTCAGAATGGCGAACACCGCCAGCGTTGATTTCGGGAATGTCCATGTCAGTGATTTGTTCAAAATCAGCATCCCAGATCCAGCTGGTGTCAATTCCATCTGCATAGTTGGCATTTAGGAGGACAGATAGGCTAAATGGATAAGGAGCTAGTTTAATCATCTCGATAGCTTGGGTCGCACCGACTGGATTTTTAATCAAGACGAGGGTGCATTCCTTGTCACCGATATGGAAGGTTTCCTGGCGTCCAAAGACAGCACGACTCTTATCAAATCCCTGCTTGATTAGTTGGGAATCTGCGCCGAGGAAACGGGCGATAGCCACAGCAGCTAGGGCGTTGTAGATGTTGTAAAGTCCACCGATTTGGATGCCGTATTCTTGGCCGTCAATGACAAAGCGAGAGCGATTGTTGGTTAACTCAACTAGTTCTGTCAAGCGATAGTCGAGATCAGGACGTTTACATCCGCAACTTTCACAGATATAGGCACCCAAGTTTGCATAGGTATTATGCTCATATTTGAGGATTCCTTGGCAGTCAGGGCAGAGGATTCCTTCGGTATTATAGTGAGCCAGCTGGGCTGGACCTTTCTCCAAGTCAAAACCAAAATACTCTACAGGATTTGGAATAGCTGGCTTGTAGAAAAGTGGACTGTCTCCATTAAGGAGAACAGTAGCCGTAGGTACCTTACGAATAGCATCCAAAATCATTTTGTAAGTTGTGTAAATCTCACCATAGCGGTCCATCTGGTCACGGAATATATTCGTGATGACAAAAAGGCTTGGCTGGATATAGTCACAGATACGAGATAGACTGGCTTCATCGATTTCTAGAACGGCAATATTTTTCCCAGTTTTAGAAGATTTGGCTGTTAAGAAGGTTGTCGCAATCCCTGTAATCATGTTGGCACCGCTTGGGTTGGTCAGAACTTGACCATAAACCTCTTTTAAAATACCGACAGTGAGGGCGGTTGTCAAGGTTTTTCCGTTGGTTCCAGTGATCACGACAATCTCGTAGTTCTTAGCTAGGTTTTGTAAAATATCTTTATCAAATTGAAGGGCAAGTTTTCCTGGAAGCGTACTCCCTCGGCCAAGATGGCTCAAAACGAAGTGGGAAGAACGCCCAGCAAGAAGGCCCAAAGTAGTTTTTAATTTCATGTTTCTATTATATCATAAAAGAGGGAAAAGACAGATTTGATACTCAATGAAAATCAAAGAGCAAACTAGGAAGCTAGCCGCAGGCTGTACTTGAGTACGGCAAGGTGAAGCTGACGTGGTTTGAATTTGATTTTCGAAGAGTATGAGATTTCGCAGAAATGAAAACAGCCCTCAGAGGGCTGTTAGATATGATTAAATCTCAACTTAAATCGCAAACAAGTCATTCAAGTTCTCAGCCAAGGTTGGGTGAGTGAAGATTTGTTTTGTGAAGTAAGTGTAAGGAATTTTGTTGTCCATAGCAACAGTGATGATGTTGATGATTTCTTGAGAACCTTCTGAGAAGATGCTTGCTCCAAGAATTTCTTTTGTTTCAGTATTAACAACAGCTTTGAAAGCTCCGCGAAGGTCTCCGTTTACGTGACCACGAGGCATTACGGCAACAGGAATTTCCTTAACGGCGTATGGAAGTTTCAAATCAGCTGCTTGGCTTTCAGTCAAACCAACTTGTGAAAGTGCAGGTGTGATAAACATGGTGTTCGGTACATTGAGACGGTCTTCAAGTGTGTAGCTTCCATCACCAGCAAGGTAACTGTAAACAACACGGAAGTCATCAAGTGAAATATAAGTAAATTGAGGGCCACCGTTGACATCTCCAACTGCAAAGACACCAGGAACGTTTGTTTGACAATGTTTGTCTACTTTAATAGCGCCACGTTCAGTTAGTTCAATATCTGTATTTTCAAGTTGAAGTGGTTCTACGTTTGGTTTACGTCCTGTTGCGTAGAGAAGGGCATCGAAACGGTAAGTTTCGTTTTCAGTCACGACAAGCACTTGGTCACCGTCGTTTTTGATTTCAGTAGTACGGATATTTTGAAGCAATTCAATACCGTCTTCTTCCATGTATTGTTTAGCAAGAGCTGCGATGGAAGGTTCTGCACGAGGAAGGAAAGTATCCAAGGCATCTAGGACTGTAACCTTGCTTCCAAGTTTGTTGTATAGGCCGGCAAATTCAAGACCGATATTTCCACCACCAAGGACTCCAAGGTTTTCAGGTAATTTGTCCAAGTTTTGGATACCTGTTGAGTCAAAGACGTTTTTGCTTGTAGCAAGTCCAGGGATTGGCAAGACGTTTGAAACAGCACCAGTGTTGATGACGATTGTTTCAGCAGTCAGTTCTTTCTTTTCATCACCAGCTTGGATTTCGATGACTTTATTTGAAAGGAAGTGAGCTTCCGCATCAAAGATATCGACGCCTGTACCAGCAACAGTCGCATAGTTTTTACCGTTGAGGCGACTAGTGATAGTGTTTTTGGTAGCAATCACTTCTTCAAAAGACAAGTCTTTCTCAGCAGCAACTAGCAAAGTTTTAGTTGGGATACAACCGATGTTGATACAAGTTCCACCGTACATAGCTTTGCTACGTTCAATGAGGGCAACTTTTTTGCCAGCTGAAGCCAATTTACCAGCTAGTGTTTTACCAGCTTTACCAAATCCGATAACGATTAAATCATAAGTTAACATTTAGAGTTCCTCCTATTCGAATTTCATTCTAGCACAAGAAAAAAACTTTTGCACAATTCTGCTACGCTTTAAAAAAGTTTATGAAATAGTGGAAATTTCATCCTTATTTTCTCTGAAAAATCGTTTACATGAGTTTATCGATGGATTGGGCTATCTTTTGCTCTGTTCTTGTGTTATACTAGATAGGTTGCAAAGAAAACAGTACTTTTCTTTTGTGGAAAAGAAGCAACACGATTTTGTATCCAGTATATGAAAATACGTCATAAAAAGAAAAGTATAAACTAAGCCCTATAGGGTGGCTTCGCACCACCTTTAGAAAGAAGAATAACGTGAAATTTAATGAATTAAACTTGTCTGCTGATTTGCTAGCAGAGATTGAAAAAGCTGGTTTTGTAGAAGCCAGTCCGATCCAAGAACAAACTATTCCCTTGGCCCTTGAAGGCAAGGACGTTATCGGTCAAGCTCAGACTGGTACAGGAAAAACTGCAGCCTTTGGCTTGCCTACTCTTGAAAAAATTCGTACAGAAGAAGCGACCATTCAAGCCTTGGTCATCGCTCCAACTCGTGAACTCGCTGTCCAAAGTCAAGAAGAACTCTTCCGCTTTGGTCGCAGTAAGGGAGTCAAGGTTCGCTCAGTATATGGTGGATCAAGCATTGAAAAACAAATTAAGGCTCTTAAATCTGGTGCCCATATCGTGGTGGGAACACCTGGTCGCCTTTTGGACTTGATTAAACGCAAGGCCTTGAAATTACAAGACATTGAAACTCTTATCCTTGACGAAGCGGATGAAATGCTCAACATGGGCTTCCTTGAAGACATTGAAGCTATCATTTCTCGTGTCCCTGAAAGCCGTCAAACCTTACTTTTCTCAGCAACTATGCCAGATGCCATCAAACGTATCGGTGTTCAGTTTATGAAAGAACCTGAGCATGTGAAGATTGCTGCTAAGGAATTGACAACAGAATTGGTTGATCAATACTATATCCGTGTTAAAGAACAAGAAAAATTTGATACTATGACTCGTCTTATGGATGTGGAACAGCCTGAGCTTGCTATCGTATTTGGTCGTACCAAACGTCGTGTAGATGAATTGACTCGTGGTTTGAAAATCCGTGGCTTCCGTGCAGAAGGAATTCATGGAGACCTAGACCAAAACAAACGTCTTCGTGTCCTTCGTGACTTCAAAAACGGCAATCTAGATGTTTTGGTTGCAACAGACGTGGCAGCGCGTGGTTTGGATATTTCAGGTGTAACTCATGTCTATAATTACGATATTCCACAAGATCCTGAAAGTTATGTTCACCGTATCGGTCGTACAGGTCGTGCTGGTAAATCAGGTCAATCGATTACCTTTGTTGCTCCAAACGAAATGGGTTACCTTCAAATTATTGAAAACTTGACTAAGAAGCGCATGAAAGGTCTTAAACCTGCAAGTGCAGAAGAAGCCTTCCAAGCTAAGAAACAGGTTGCACTCAAGAAAATCGAACGTGATTTTGCAGATGAGACAATCCGTGGCAACTTTGAGAAATTTGGTAAGGATGCTCGCAAGTTGGCTGCTGAATTTACTCCAGAAGAATTGGCCATGTATATCTTGAGTCTGACTGTCCAAGATCCAGATAGCCTTCCTGAAGTGGAGATTGCGCGTGAAAAACCACTGCCATTTAAACCATCAGGTAATGGCTTCGGTGGTAAAGGTAAGGGAGGTCGTCGTGGAGATGACCGTCGTGATCGCGAACGCCGTGGCAATGGTCGCCGTGATGATTTCAAAAACGGCAGTCGTGGAAATGATCGTTATGATAAGGAAAAACGTTATCGTAAGGATAATAAAAAACCACGCAATACTTCAAGTGAAAAGCAAACAGGCTTTGTTATTCGTAACAAGGGCGATAAATAAGAAAAAGCGGTTCAAAACGAATCGCTTTTTTATATAAGGAGACCGAATGGAAAAAGAAAGATAAATAAAATAGATATATTATCTTCTTGTAATATTATAATACACAAAAATAAGGGGCTTGTCAATAGAAAAGAAGCAATTTAATTAAAAATATTCTTGTTTTTTCAAATTGCAATTAAATAAGCAATTTTCAGATAATAATTGAAAATTCAAGCTGTTTATGTTATAATGATAGCGATTAAATTCGAGGTGAAAAATGGCACATTTATTAGAAAAAACTAGAAAAATTACTTCTATCCTGAAGCGCTCAGAGGAGCAGTTGCAGGAAGAACTTCCCTACAATGCGATTACCCGTCAATTGGCAGATATTATTGACTGTAACGCCTGTATCGTCAATAGCAAGGGACGTCTCCTTGGTTATTTTATGCGTTACAAAACCAATACAGATCGTGTAGAGCAGTTCTTCCAAACTAAGATTTTCCCAGATGACTACATTCAAGGTGCGAACATGATCTACGATACAGAAGCCAATCTGACAGTTGATCATGATTTAAGTATTTTCCCTGTGGAAAGTCGTGCCGACTTTCCAGATGGTTTGACGACTATTGCACCGATTCATGTATCAGGGATTCGACTTGGTTCTTTGATTATTTGGCGCAATGATAAAAAATTCGAAGACGAGGACTTGATTCTTGTTGAGATTGCGAGTACCGTTGTTGGAATTCAACTCCTTAATTTCCAGCGTGAAGAAGATGAGAAAAATATCCGTCGCCGTACTGCTGTTACCATGGCGGTTAATACCCTTTCTTACTCCGAACTCCGTGCTGTTTCAGCAATTTTAGGGGAATTAAATGGAAATGAAGGGCAGTTGACTGCGTCTGTGATTGCAGACCGTATCGGAATCACTCGTTCTGTGATTGTCAATGCCCTTCGTAAACTTGAGTCTGCAGGGATTATTGAAAGTCGCTCACTTGGAATGAAGGGAACCTACCTTAAGGTTTTGATTTCAGATATTTTTGAAGAAGTGAAGAAAAGAGATTACTAATGACTAAGGCTTTGATTTCGATTGATTATACAGAAGATTTTGTTGCTGATAGTGGGAAGTTGACAGCAGGTGCTCCAGCTCAGGCGATTTCGGAAGCTATTAGCAAGGTGACTCGGTTGGCTTTTGAAAGAGGAGATTACATCTTCTTTACCATCGATGCTCATGAAGAAAACGATTGTTTCCATCCAGAAAGTAAATTATTTCCTCCTCATAATTTGATTGGGACTAGTGGGCGTAATTTATACGGAGATTTGGGAACCTTTTATCAAGAGCATGGTTCAGACAGTCGTGTCTTTTGGATGGATAAACGCCATTACTCAGCATTTTCAGGGACTGACCTGGATATCCGCTTGAGAGAGCGTAGAATTTCAACAGTTATCTTAACAGGAGTCTTGACGGATATCTGTGTCCTGCATACAGCTATAGATGCCTATAATCTAGGGTATGACATCGAGATTGTTAAACCAGCCGTTGCTTCCATCTGGCCTGAAAATCATCAATTTGCCCTAGGTCATTTCAAAAACACACTTGGAGCTAAGTTAGTAGATGAAAATCTAAATGAACTTTCTGAGTAATTTGGTTGATGAAATGAAAAAAATTGAAAAAAAGTGTTGACAAGCATCCCAAAAGTTGATATACTAGTAAAGTAATCGACGCGGGGATGGCGGAATTGGCAGACGCGCAGGACTAAGGATCCTGTGACCGCTTTAGGTCGTGAGGGTTCAAGTCCCTCTCTCCGCATAGGATAAGAGTTAGCTGAGGCTAGCTCTTTTTTTATCTAATTTACGTAGAGCAAAAAATTTTTGCTCTTTTTTTGGATTTCATAAACATTTCATATTTGGATTTTATAATAGTCTTACAAATATGGAGGTGACAAATGAATCCGATCCAAAGAGCTTGGGCTTATGTCAGTAGAAAACGACTGAGAAGTTTTATTTTATTTCTGATTTTATTGGTCCTATTGGCTGGAATTTCAGCCTGTTTGACTCTGATGAAGTCCAACAAAACAGTGGAAACCAATCTTTACAAATCGCTCAACACATCTTTTTCTATTAAGAAGATAGAAAATGGACAGACTTTTAAGTTGTCGGACTTATCATCCGTGAGCAAGATTAAGGGGCTGGAAAATGTCTCTCCTGAACTTGAGACGGTCGCAAAACTGAAAGACAAGGAAGTAGTGACTGGTGAGCAGAGCGTAGAACGTGATGACTTGTCAGCTGCGGACAAGAACTTGGTTAGCTTAACGGCTCTTGAGGATTCATCCAAAGATGTGACCTTTACTAGCTCGGCTTTCAACCTAAAAGAAGGTCGACACCTCCAAAAAGGAGATTCCAAGAAAATCCTTATCCACGAAGAGTTGGCCAAGAAGAACGGTCTTTCTCTTCATGACAAGATTGGCTTGGATGCTGGTCAGTCCGAATCTGGTAAAGGGCAAATAGTAGAGTTTGAGATTGTCGGCATTTTTGCTGGTAAGAAACAAGAGAAATTTACAGGTTTGTCTTCTGACTTCAGTGAAAATCAGGTCTTTACAGACTATGAAAGTAGCCAGACCCTTCTGGGAAATAGTGAAGCTCAAGTCAGTGCAGCGCGCTTCTATGTAGAAAATCCTAAGGAAATGGACGGACTCATGAAGCAGGTGGAAAACTTGGCCTTGGAAAATCAAGGCTACCAAGTTGAGAAGGAAAACAAGGCCTTTGAACAAATCAAAGACTCAGTTGCAACCTTCCAAACCTTCCTAACCATCTTCCTTTATGGGATGTTGATAGCAGGAGCAGGGGCCTTAATTCTTGTTTTGTCTCTCTGGTTGAGAGAAAGGGTCTACGAAGTGGGAATTTTACTTGCACTTGGGAAAGGCAAGAGCTCGATCTTCCTACAATTCTGTTTAGAGGTAGTTTTGGTGTCGCTTGGAGCTTTGCTTCCAGCATTTGTTGCAGGAAATGCCATCACATCCTACCTACTCCAAACTCTACTAGCAAGTGGAGATCAGGCAGCCCTACAAGACACGCTAGCCAAAGCAAACAGTTTATCAACTAGTATCTTATCTTTTGCAGAATCCTATGTTTTTCTAGTTCTGCTTAGTTGCTTGTCTGTAGCCCTTTGTTTCCTATTTTTATTTAGAAAATCGCCTAAGGAAATTTTATCATCTATTAGTTAATACTCTTCGAAAATCAAATTTAAACCGTGTCAGCTTTATCTGCAACCTCAAAGCTGTGCTTTGAGCAACCTGCGGCTAGCTTCCTAGTTTAATCTTTGATTTTCATTGAGTATAAGAAGGAGAAATCATGACTTTATTACAATTACAAGATGTTACCTATCGTTATAAGAACACTGCTGAAGCAGTCCTATATCAGATCAATTATAATTTTGAACCCGGGAAATTTTACAGTATTATTGGTGAGTCAGGAGCAGGAAAATCCACACTCTTGTCCCTACTTGCTGGTCTAGATAGTCCTGTTGAAGGTTCTATCCTTTTTCAAGGAGAGGATATTCGTAAGAAGGGCTATTCTTACCATCGCATGCACCATATTTCCCTGGTCTTTCAAAATTATAACTTGATAGATTATCTTTCTCCACTGGAAAATATCCGCTTGGTCAACAAAAAGGCAAGCAAGGATACACTGCTTGAGCTTGGTTTGGATGAAAGTCAGATCAAGCGGAATGTTCTCCAGTTATCAGGTGGTCAACAGCAACGTGTGGCCATTGCGCGCAGTTTGGTATCAGAAGCTCCAGTTATTCTCGCGGATGAGCCAACGGGAAATCTGGACCCTAAAACTGCTGGAGATATTGTCGAACTGCTCAAATCACTTGCCCAGAAAACAGGTAAATGTGTCATCGTCGTCACCCACAGTAAAGAAGTGGCACAGGCGTCAGATATTACACTTGAATTGAAGGATAAGAAACTGACTGAAACTCGCAATACGACGAAATAATATGAGCTTTTCTGTTAGAATTATAAGAAAGAACAAAATCTAGAAAGGGAACCTATGTTACACAACGCATTTGCCTATGTTACAAGGAAGTTTTTCAAATCGATTGTCATCTTCCTGATTATTCTCCTCATGGCGAGCTTAAGTTTGGTCGGCTTGTCGATTAAGGGAGCTACTGCCAAGGCTTCTCAGGAGACCTTTAAAAATATCACCAATAGCTTCTCCATGCAAATCAATCGTCGCGTTAATCAAGGAACGCCTCGTGGTGCTGGGAATATTAAGGGTGAAGATATCAAAAAAATCACTGAAAACAAGGCCATCGAGTCTTATGTGAAACGTATCAACGCTATCGGAGATTTGACTGGATATGAACTTATCGAAACGCCAGATACCAAGAAAAATCTAACACCTGACCGTGCTAAACATTTTGGAAGTAGCTTGATGATTACAGGTGTCAATGACTCCTCTAAAGAAGACAAGTTTGTCTCGGGCTCTTATAAATTGGTTGAAGGAGAGCACTTAACAAACGACGACAAGGACAAGATCCTCCTGCACAAGGACTTGGCAGCCAAACACGGCTGGAAAGTCGGGGATAAGGTCAAACTAGACTCCAATATCTACGATGCAGACAATGAAAAAGGAGCCAAGGAAACAGTCGAAGTGACAATCAAGGGACTCTTTGATGGTCACAATAAGTCGGCAGTAACCTACTCACAAGAACTATACGAGAACACAGCTATCACAGACATCCATACAGCTGCTAAACTATATGGTTATACAGAAGACACAGCTATTTATGGGGACGCAACCTTCTTTGTAACAGCGGACAAGAACTTGGATGATGTTATGAAAGAGTTGAATGGCATCAGTGGTATCAACTGGAAGAGCTATACTTTAGTTAAGAGCTCCTCTAACTACCCAGCTCTTGAGCAATCCATTTCTGGTATGTACAAGATGGCCAATCTCCTCTTCTGGGGTAGCTTGAGTTTCTCAGTTCTTCTCCTTGCCCTCTTACTCAGCCTTTGGATCAATGCCCGTCGCAAGGAAGTGGGTATTCTCCTCTCTATTGGTCTCAAGCAGGCAAGTATCTTGGGTCAATTCATCACTGAATCCATCGTGATTGCCATCCCTGCTCTTGTTTCTGCTTACTTCTTAGCTACTTACACAGCGCGTGCAATCGGAAATACTGTTCTTGCCAATGTCACTTCAGGTGTTGCCAAGCAAGCCAGCAAGGCTGCTCAAGCCTCCAACCTTGGTGGTGGTGCAGAAGTAGATGGCTTTAGCAAGACCTTGTCGAGCCTAGATATTTCCATTCAGACATCAGACTTTATCATCGTCTTTGTCCTTGCCTTGGTTCTAGTGGTTCTCGTTATGGCGCTTGCTTCAAGCAATCTCCTTAGAAAACAACCAAAAGAACTCTTGCTGGATAGCGAATAACAAACTTGCTACCTATTCTCTCCTAAATGGGGTATAATATAGGTAGCATTTTTATCTGTTTTGTCTTGGTAAATCCTCTGTTTATCAGGATGAAAGCAAGTTGCTTTACAAGAAATTTAAAGGAATGTGAAACGTTTTTTCTATGAAAATTTTAATTGTAGAAGATGAAGAGATGATCCGTGAGGGGGTCAGTGATTATTTGACGGATTGTGGTTATGAAACCATTGAGGCGGCAGATGGGCAAGAAGCCATAGAAAAATTTTCCAGCTATGAAGTAGCCTTGGTTTTACTGGATATCCAAATGCCCAAGCTCAATGGCCTAGAGGTCCTAGCTGAGATTCGTAAAACCAGTCAGGTTCCTGTCTTGATGTTGACCGCTTTTCAGGATGAGGAATACAAGATGAGCGCCTTTGCCTCTCTGGCAGACGGCTATCTGGAAAAGCCCTTCTCCCTGTCTCTCTTAAAAGTGAGGGTGGATGCAATTTTCAAGCGCTACTACGATACGGGACGAACCTTTTCCTATAAGGATACTAAGGTGGACTTTGAGAGCTACAGTGCAAGCCTAGCAGGAGAGGAAGTGGCTGTTAATGCTAAAGAGTTGGAAATTTTGGACTATCTGGTGAAAAACGAAGGACGAGCCTTGACTCGATCTCAGATAATCGATGCCGTATGGAAAGCGACAGATGAGGTTCCCTTTGACCGTGTCATTGATGTTTATATCAAGGAATTGCGGAAAAAGCTGGATTTGGACTGCATCCTTACAGTGCGCAATGTTGGTTATAAATTGGAGCGAAAATGAAACGAACAGGTTTATTTACAAAGATATTTATCTACACCTTCTCGATTTTTAGTGTTCTGGTTATTTGTCTTCATTTGGCCATTTATTTTCTCTTTCCCTCGACTTATCTGAGCCACCGTCAGGAAACCATTGGTCAGAAAGCGACAGCCATTGCCCAGTCCCTAGAAGGGAAAGATAGGCAGAGTATCGAGCAAGTGTTAGACTTGTATTCCCAGACTAGTGATATCAAGGGGGCCGTTAAGGGCGAGATGACCGAGGACAAGTTAGAAGTCAAGGACAGTCTTCCTCTGGATACGGAACGTCAGACAACCTCTCTTTTTATCGAGGAGCGCGAGGTGACAACGCAAGACGGTGGTACCATGACCCTGCAATTTCTAGCTTCCATGGACTTGCAAAAGGAAGCAGAGCAGATCAGTCTCCAATTTCTTCCCTATACTCTGCTGGCATCCTTTCTAATTTCCCTCTTGGTGGCCTACATTTATGCTCGGACCATTGTGGCTCCGATATTGGAAATCAAGCGAGTGACCCGTCGGATGATGGAACTAGATACCCCAGTGCGATTGCGCGTGGATTCCAAGGATGAGATAGGTGATCTTAAGGAACAAATCAATAGCCTCTACCAGCATCTTTTGACTGTCATTGCGGACTTGCATGACAAGAATGAAGCTATTCTCCAGCTGGAAAAGATGAAGGTCGAATTCCTACGAGGGGCTTCTCATGAATTGAAAACACCGCTGGCTAGTTTGAAAATCTTGATCGAAAACATGAAAGAAAATGTCGGTCGTTATAAGGACAGAGACCACTATCTGGGAGTTGCCTTGGGGATTGTGGATGAACTCAATCACCATGTTCTGCAGATACTTTCTCTCTCGTCTGTGCAGGAATTGCGAGATGATAGGGAAGAAATTGACCTATACCAGATGACGCAAAGTCTAGTAAAGGATTATGCCTTACTAGCCAAGGAAAGAGAACTTCAAATTGAAAATGGTTTGAACCATCATCAGGCCTATCTAAATCCATCAGTCATGAAGTTGATTCTTTCTAACCTCATCAGCAATGCCATCAAGCATTCTGCTCCAGGTAGTTTGGTTCGTATTGGAGAGAGAGAAGGGGAACTTTTTATAGAAAATAGCTGCAGTCCAGAAGAACAAGAAAAACTAGCCCAATCTTTTTCTGATAATGCTAGTCGCAAGGCCAAGGGGTCTGGGATGGGACTCTTTGTGGTTAAAAGTCTATTAGAACATGAAAAATTACCTTATCGTTTCGAGGTGCAGGATAATCGTTTGACCTTCTTCATAGTTTTTCCAAAAGTCGCCCAAAACTAGAGAGGGAAAGGGTTTACACAGATGAAGCTAGAAGAAATTCAATCGAAACTGCGGGAAAAACTAGATTTTTTTGTCAAAAAGTGATAAAATGAACAATGTAAATGGGATGACCCATAAAAATATACAGGAGGCCTGATAAAATGGCAATCGTTTCAGCAGAAAAATTTGTCCAAGCAGCTCGTGACAACGGTTATGCAGTTGGTGGATTTAACACAAACAACCTTGAGTGGACTCAAGCTATCTTGCGCGCAGCAGAAGCTAAAAAAGCTCCAGTTTTGATCCAAACTTCAATGGGTGCTGCTAAATACATGGGTGGTTACAAAGTTGCTCGCAACTTGATCGCTAACCTTGTTGAATCAATGGGTATCACTGTACCAGTAGCTATCCACCTTGACCACGGTCACTACGAAGATGCACTTGAGTGTATTCGAGTTGGTTATACTTCAGTTATGTTTGACGGTTCACACCTTCCAGTTGAAGAAAACCTTGAAAAAGCTCGTAAAGTTGTAGAATTTGCACATGCAAATGGTGTATCAGTGGAAGCTGAAGTTGGTACTATCGGTGGTGAAGAAGACGGAATCATCGGTGATGGTGAATTGGCTCCAATCGAAGACGCTAAAGCAATGGTTGAAACTGGTATCGACTTCTTGGCAGCTGGTATCGGTAACATCCACGGTCCTTACCCAGCAAACTGGAAAGGTCTTCACCTTGATCATTTGCAAAAATTGACTGAAGCTGTACCAGGATTCCCAATCGTATTGCACGGTGGATCAGGTATCCCTGATGAGCAAATCCAAGCAGCTATCAAACTTGGTGTTGCGAAAGTTAACGTTAACACTGAATGCCAAATCGCATTCGCTAACGCAACTCGTAAATTTGCTCGTGACTACGAAGCAAACGAAGCAGAATACGACAAGAAAAAACTCTTCGACCCACGTAAATTCTTGGCTGATGGTGTAAAAGCTATCCAAGCATCAGTTGAAGAACGTATCGACGTATTCGGTTCAGAAGGTAAAGCTTAATCTAGCTAATCAATACAAAATGAAACCCGCCTGTGAAGGTGGGTTTTTTGTTTCTGGATATATACAGATTATACTGGAAAATTCTTTAACTTAAGTTGCTAAAAGAATGTAATTTTTTACAATGATTCTAAGACTACCCTTGGCTAATGAATATAACAGCTTTACGTCTGTTTTCAAAGGAAATCACTGTCTTTCCCAAAGTAAATTGGAACATATAATTTTTAGGAAGAGAGAGTATCTAAATTAATGATAGAATTTTTATTCAACACAATAATATGTTTTTCTAGTTTTGTGATCTAAGTATAAAAAGCATTCTAATTGATAAAGAAGATAAAAAATTAATAATAAAAACCAATAATAGTTGACTTTTTTGGAAGAAAATCTTAAAATAAGACTATAAAATTCAACGAGGTACTCTATGGAAAATTTACCAACCCAAATTTTTAAGTTTGCTCAAGTATTTTCAACAAGTCACAAGAGAGATATTGAGAAAATATTTTATGATAATGAGTTTGAAACTAAGAATAGTCAACCAATTTTAACTTGGGATTTTATTTATCGTGATATTGTAAATACCGCCAAAGTAAATGATTTAATATCACCCACTATGTGTATGGGGGCTCTGTGGACGGCAAAAGGAGTAATTATTGAGGGTGTTCTATATGTTTTTATGATGAAGAAAAGATTTGAAGATGTAACTGATAAATACGAAAAGCATCACTATCTTACTTGTATAGCACGTGCGAAAAATTCTCATTTAAATGGAAAAGAAGACGGTAAACTATCCATTGAATTATTTAATGATCTGGATGATGATGGGTTGAGTGATTTACAAATTGAACAAGCGAAGAAATTATTGGGAGATCATTATAATTCGATTGATGAGATTAGGGTTGTTACCTTTGATAAAAAAACTAAAGAAGTGATTGTTAATCAGGTAAATGCCTTTTGTGAATTTATTGATGCTGTAAATATCACAGAATTTGATTTTACAAAACTTGAAGAAGATGGACGTGGAAATAATCCTGAGAAACCTCTTGTTGCATTGAAATCTGACGTACAGAAACAATTGGAGTCACAAAAGCATGTCAGTCTTCCTGTTGAAAAGAAGGAAGAGAATACTAAACTATGATATTTTATATAACACAGGAGTAAATAATGCTTCAGATTAGTTTTAATGGTGCTCGCTTAAAAGAGGCAAGACTTTTTAACAAAAAAAGTATTACTCAGATTGCAGAGTTTTTAAACGTTTCAAAACAAATGGTTTCTAAATATGAAAAAGGAAGAGCAACGCCAAGTGAAGAATCGTTAGAAATATTGGAAAAGAAATTAAAGTTTCCGAGAGATTTCTTTTTTGGAAATGATAATTTTAGCTTAAGTTCTACAGGCACATTTTTTAGAAGTCGTTACACAGCGACTCAAACAGAAAAAATGCCTGCAGAAATAAATAAAAATTATGTTGCTTTAATAAGAGATTACTTGGGAGAATTTATTGATTTTCCAAATCTTGACTGGGGTCTTTCTGGTTTAGACTATACTCCACAAGAATACGCAAGCTACATAAGAGAGAAATGGGAACTTGGAGATAGACCAATTGATAACTTGTCGTTGTTGATGGAAGAAAAAGGTTTTGTTATTTCTAGAATAGACACTCAGAGTGATAAAGTTGATGCTTTTGGTTCAGCTGTTAAAGTAAATAATAATGAGTATTATGTTGTTATGTTAGAAGGGACAGAGTATTCATTTTATCGTCAGCAGTTTAGTTTAGCTCATGAATTAGGACATTGGTTAATGCATGAAAATTGTAAGTCGCCTCAAGACATGGGAGCAATTGAATATAAGCAAATGGAAGACGAAGCGAATGAGTTTGCGGCTGAATTTCTATTGCCAAAGGATTCGTTTAAAGCTTCTATCATTGGGCATGAAAATGATCTAGAGTACTACAGGTATCTAAAAAGAATTTGGCAAGTTTCAATTAGTATGATGATAATGCGTGCTAAGTCATTGAATATCATAGATTCTAATGAGTATACAAACTTGTATAAGAAACTTAGTTACAGAGGTTGGAGAAAAAATGAGCCCTTAGATTCAACAAAATTGATTAGCAATCCTCTATCTTTAAAACAGTCAGTAGAGCTATTAGTGGAAAATAGAATTATGATGGACATATCTGCTGATATTTATAGAGTATACAATAAATTGTTGCCTAATTTTTTAATTGAGGATTTATGCGGCTTAGAGGCAGGATATCTTGATGAACTGAATGATAGGTATCCAAATATTATTAGTCTTACTAAAGAAAGAATAAGAAGAACATAGAATAGTCCGAAGCATAATATGTGATTAAACATTTGTAGGGATTGTAGAATTAGGAGAACTATGGATATTGGTATTCGTGCTGATGGAATGACTACATCAGACTTTGAAAATTTTGCCATTGAAATTGTAAAGAAAAAATTTGATAATAGTAGTTTACATGGATTTAAGGAAGGAAGGGATGATGGTATTGACGGCATTGATGATATTGCTTCTCCGTCTCTCGTTATCCAAGCTAAACGCTGGCAGGTAACAAAAAATCATGCTACAGCTGTAAAACTTTTGAAAGAGGAAATTGATAAGATTGCTCTGACTAAAGAAAAATATGGTTGGAAAAATGATTTCAATTATGTTATTGTTACAAGTATGGGCTTATCTCCTGCAAACTTAAAGGAGATACGTGATTACGCAGATACAATAATTCCTAATGCTATTCCAACTGATGATTATATTATATTCTCTTCTACGTTAACAACTCTTTCCCAACATAAAGAATATAGTGAGATTTTTATAAAGTATGGATTGCTGGAGAAAGATATAACAAATGTTTTGAGAAATATTAAGTTGAAAAATATAGAAGCGGAATCAAAAGACTATTTTTCAGATTTTGATGCTCATTATTTTGTTGAAACACGTTTTCTAGGAGAAGCTTATCATATTTTACAAAGGGAGCATATTTTATTAATTCAAGGGCCAGCTGGAATTGGTAAAACAACAACTTGTTCAATGCTTGGAAATCTATTTTTAAATAATAATAAGAATATCTTTGATATCATTATGCGTAGAGTAGAAGATATTAATGAAGTTCTTAGATTATATAATGAAAATTATCGAGATAATGAGGATAGAAATCTTTTTGTCGTTTTTGATGACTTCTTGGGGCGTAATGAGTTTGATGTTGGAGAGAGGGTGTTACAAGATATAAAAAAATTATATTCGGCCTCTACTAACACCAATAACCTTTTTATTTGTTTAAACTCTCGTACTCAAATTCTTCAAGATGCAACATTGATAAATTTTGAGTTTCAAAAACTAATAAATGAAAAATTTTCAGAGGAAAGAAGATTTATTATTGATCTATCTAAGTATTCGGATATAGAAAGAGCTCATATCTTTAGGAAAGTTTTTGAACGAAAAGCAGATTATCTTGACATCGATGACAAGAAAGAACTTGTAGAAAAATATAACAATCTTATTGGAAAGGATTGGAAGAAAATTGTACGACACCGAAATTATTTTCCTAGGTCAATAGAATTAATAGCAAATAATTTCAAGGAAGCTAGCGGAAGTTTTTATGATTATGTAATGTATTATCTTGACCATCCCAATCAGCTTTATAATAATTTATTCGATAATCTGAAGATTGAAGAGAAATATTTGCTATTTTCTTTATTACAATTCGATGCTTATCCTGTTGAAGAAGAGTGGTTAATAAATTCACTTCATACTTTGGAACTTAATCCAATATTTGATTTTAAAAAATCGTTAAAAAAACTAGACGGCTCATGGCTAGCTTTTACAAAGGAAAGCTTTGACAGTATAAGTAAGGTGGACTTTTTTAATCCTAGTATTATTGACTTTTTAAATGATAAATTAAAAGAGTATCCCAATATAACCCAAAAATTAACTCAGAATTCTATTTATCTTCATCAATTATGTAAAGGATGTGGTAGTTATATTTTAGGTGAATTAACTGACACACAGGCTATGTTTTTTAGTAAACTATTAGCTAACTGGAACAACTTCAAAGATAAAGATGATTTTATTGGCGAAAAAATTCTATCCATTATATATTTAAATCAATTTTCAAAATTTAAGACTGATTTTGAGGAGTTGCTGAGAATATATGATGGGCGGAATAATTTAAATATTTATCAGAATGGGTGGAGTAATATTATTAGTCAGATTTATTTTTCTGATAATAAAGCAATGAAAAGAGTATTCCTGAGTATTCTTGATGATAAAAGTGTTTTAGATAAGCTAGTAAATAGTCCTTATCTTGATTCGGAAGAACTAGATGCTATTGTAAATACAATAAGTGAGATAATTTATGAGGTAAGTAAAGCAGATGATGATTATCAAGAAGGTTCTTTAAAAGAGATGTACTGCTATAGCGTTTTTAGACAGAAAAAAATTGAGTTACTCCAAGATTATTTAGACAGTAGCAGCACTTTGGAAAAGGAAGACGTTGATTGTACTAATGACCCAGATGGCTTTGATTTGGATTGGGAAGTTGAAGAACAAATATCAGAATTTGAAAATAGAATAACAGAGCAGTTATTAGGGGGGGTCTATGAATGGGATGATATCTCAGTAGAAAATTTTGATTATTCAAGTTTACAATACCATCTTGAAGAATATTTGCAGTGGAAATATGATAGCATTTCATACGCAGATGAAGCCTATGATAGATGGAGAGATTCTCAACTGGAAGAAAGGGTGACATTAGAAAGCATTTTAAACAAACCACTGTTATAGTTTAGAAAGTAAGGTGCTAGACTAATCTCAGAAGTCACTAGAATCTTACAGACACAACCTATTGTTTGTACAATAATATTCTGAAAAAATAAAATAATGTAGTATTGGCTTTTTAGTTTCATTCTTGTGTTTTAGTCTCCACATTTGTATTTCACAAAATCAGTTTACAAAAGGAAAATGAATTACTAACATCTAATGAATGTCTTTGATATCAGAAAACGATTTTACTTAGTTCACATGGGAATTTGATAGGAATACTACTACATCACTTTGATTCCAGTTTTGATTATTAAAAATGGGAGCAGATGACCTTTCCAGATTGTTTTCTAATTGATAGAAATGGGATTGTGAAAAGAATTATGAAAGATTAGTGCTTTAATTAAATAGTGAATCAGATTAATCAAAATAGTTTGATTTTTATAATTGGTAGCCTGCCTATGAAGGTGGGTTTTTTGTTTCTGGATATATACAGATTATACTGGAAAATTCTTAAACTTAAGTTGCTAAAAGAGTCTAATTTTTGTACAATAATGCTATGAAAACACTGAAAAAATCAGCCCTTGTCCTTCTTAGTTTCCTTATGTTGTTTTTAGTAGGGACATTTATCTTTCATCGTATCAGCTTAGAAAAGGAACAAGACTCTCTAACTCCTATGGGTAAAACTGTTCTCGTTAATGGGCACAAAATCAATGTTTACGTTGAGAGGGATGGTCCAGAGACAATAGTAGTTCTATCAGGTGCTGGAATTGCTTCACCTATATTAGATTTTAAGAATCTAACAGATTCCCTATCAAAAAAATATAAAATTGTCGTAGTAGAGAGAGCTGGCTATGGTTATAGCGAGGATAGTAATCAATCCAGAGATGTGATGCAGGTTCTTTCTGAAACTCGTCAAGTCTTGTCACAGGCTAATCTTTCAGGTCCATTTATCATCATATCACATTCAATGGCTAGTCTAGAGAGTCTGGCTTGGCAAGAGAAGTATCCAGATGAAGTGAAAGCCTTGATTGGTTTGGATTGGGCATTACCAGCAAGTTATGAGGATTTAAAGGATAATCAGGCCTTGCTTACTGTGGCTTATTGGAGCAGTAAGATTGGCTTATTACGCTATTTCCCTGAGTCCTTATATATAAAAAATCCAACTCTGACTGAAGCTGAACGACAACAATATAAATTACTAGCATATAAGCAGTTGATATCACAAGCCATGCTTCATGAATCCCGTTTGGCAAAGGAAAATGCCAAGAAAGTTCCCTCTAGCATCAATCCGAAAATTCCCACCTTATTACTGGTGTCTAACGGTGAAGGCATGACCTTTAGCCAATCAGAATGGCAGCATTATGCAGAGAAATTTTCTAGTGACCAGTCTAATGTTCAAGTCATCTATATGGATGTGCCTCACGAACTTTATCATTATCAAAGTCATGAACTTATTTCTCGCATTAAAGAATTTTTAGAGAATAATTGAGGGCTTAAAAATCCATTGAGACTGATGACAATAATTGAAAGGTAATGACTTATGAATAATTCTTATATTTTACTTAGACATGCTCATTCAAAATTTTCAAGTGATGATTTTAATAGAACTTTGTCAGAAAAAGGATTTTCATCTCTTGACCAGTTAGAGTTTTTGAATTCTTTTAATATTGATCATTATTTTTCTAGTCCTTATAAACGAGCATTTGAAACGATTAATAGCTCGCCAATTCAATTTGATAAAATAGTTCTTGATAATCGGTTACGAGAGCGAAAATTATCTTCAACCTTTATAAAAGATTCTGAGTTTGAAGACAGTATTAAATATTTATGGCAAAATCCCAGTGAATCTCTTTCAGAAGGGGAATCAAATCAAGATGCACTAGCTAGAGTACTAAATTTTTTAATGGAATTGGAAGAGAGATACTCAGAAAAAACGATTTTACTTAGTTCACACGGGAATTTGATAGGAATACTACTACATCATTTTGATTCCAGTTTTGATTATGAAAAATGGGAGCAGATGACCTTTCCAGATTGTTTTCTAATTGATAGAAATGGGATTGTGAAAAGAATTATGAAAGATTAGTTCTTTGATTAAATAGTGATTCTTATTGATCAAAATAGTTTGCCTTTTTACAATTCGTAGCCTGCCCCTAATGGCAGGTTTTTTGGTGTTTTAAGGAAACTATCAAGCCAGAATTTTTGAATAAAAGTATTATTTTAAGAGAGGAATCTCTAATTTTATAAACTTTAGGCAAACGCTTGCATTCTGTTTTTTATTGGACTATAATAGGTTGGTATAAAGCCTTTTGTAGTAATAAAATGTAGAAGGTATAGAAAGTAAGGATTTAGAAGACTTGTAGTCAAAAATACAATGTTGCTATTCCTTGCATAGGGAGATAGATATGGCAATGATAGAAGTGGAACATCTTCAGAAAAATTTTGTGAAGACTGTTAAGGAACCGGGCTTGAAGGGGGCTTTGCGCTCCTTTATTCATCCTGAAAAGCAGACCTTTGAAGCGGTCAAGGATTTGACCTTTGAGGTCCCAAAAGGACAAATTTTAGGATTTATCGGGGCTAATGGTGCTGGGAAGTCGACAACCATTAAAATGCTGACAGGGATTTTAAAACCGACATCTGGTTTTTGTCGGATTAACGGCAAGATTCCCCAGGACAATCGCCAAGATTATGTCAAGGATATTGGAGTGGTCTTTGGGCAAAGAACACAGTTGTGGTGGGATTTGGCTCTACAAGAGACCTACACGGTCTTGAAGGAGATTTATGATGTTCCAGACTCGCTCTTCCACAAGCGCATGGACTTTTTGAATGAAGTCTTGGATTTGAAGGACTTTATCAAGGACCCCGTGCGGACTCTTTCACTGGGACAACGGATGCGGGCGGACATTGCAGCTTCCTTGCTTCACAATCCTAAGGTTCTCTTTTTAGATGAGCCGACCATTGGGTTGGACGTCTCGGTCAAGGACAATATTCGTCGGGCCATTACTCAGATCAATCAGGAGGAAGAAACCACCATTCTCTTGACCACTCACGACCTGAGCGACATTGAGCAACTCTGTGATCGGATTTTTATGATTGATAAGGGGCAGGAGATTTTTGATGGAACGGTTAGCCAGCTTAAGGATACATTTGGCAAGATGAAGACTCTCTCCTTTGAACTGCTACCAGGTCAAAGTCATCTAGTTTCTCACTATGAAGGCTTTTCGGATATGACAATTGATAGACAAGGGAATAGTCTCAACATTGAATTCGATAGTTCACGCTACCAGACAGCTGACATTATCAAGCAAACCCTGTCTGATTTTGAAATCCGCGATTTGAAGATGGTGGATACGGATATTGAAGATATTATCCGTCGCTTCTACCGAAAGGAGCTCTAAGATGATCAAATTGTGGAGACGTTATAAACCCTTTATCAATGCAGGTGTTCAGGAGTTGATTACTTACCGAGTCAACTTTATTCTTTATCGGATCGGCGATGTAATGGGTGCTTTTGTGGCCTTTTATCTCTGGAAGGCTGTCTTTGATTCTTCGCAAGAGTCCTTGATTCAGGGCTTTAGTATGGCAGATATCACCCTCTATATCATTATGAGTTTTGTGACCAATCTTCTAACTAGGTCCGATTCTTCCTTTATGATTGGAGAGGAGGTCAAGGATGGTTCCATTATCATGCGCTTGTTGCGACCAGTGCATTTTGCGGCTTCTTATCTCTTTACCGAGCTTGGGTCAAAGTGGTTGATTTTTATCAGTGTCGGTCTTCCATTTTTAAGTGTCATTGTTTTGATGAAAATCTTATCTGGGCAAGGGATGGTAGAAGTGCTGGGATTAACTGTCCTTTATCTTTTTAGCTTAACGCTAGCCTACCTGATCAACTTTTTCTTTAATATCTGCTTTGGTTTTTCAGCCTTTGTGTTTAAAAATCTTTGGGGTTCCAATCTACTCAAGACTTCCATAGTGGCCTTTATGTCTGGAAGTTTGATTCCCTTGGCTTTCTTTCCAAAGGTTGTTTCAGATATTCTGTCCTTCCTGCCTTTTTCATCCTTGATTTACACTCCGGTCATGATTATCGTTGGGAAATACGATACCAGTCAAATTCTTCAAGCGATTTTGCTACAGTTCTTCTGGCTTATAGTGATGGTGGGCTTGTCTCAGTTGATTTGGAAACGAGTCCAGTCATTTATCACCATTCAGGGAGGTTAGGATGAAAAAATATCAACGTATGCATCTGATTTTTATCAGACAATACATCAAGCAAATCATGGAATACAAGGTTGATTTTGTGGTAGGTGTCTTGGGAGTCTTTCTGACTCAAGGCCTGAACCTCTTGTTTCTTAATGTACTCTTTCAACACATCCCTTCGCTAGAAGGTTGGACCTTTCAAGAGATTGCCTTTATCTATGGATTTTCCTTAATTCCAAAGGGATTAGATCATCTCTTTTTTGACAATCTATGGGCTCTAGGACAGCGCTTGGTGCGAAAAGGGGAGTTTGACAAGTATCTGACTCGTCCCATCAATCCCCTCTTTCACATCTTAGTTGAGACCTTTCAGATTGATGCCTTGGGCGAACTCTTGGTCGGTGGTATTTTACTGGGAACAACCGTAACTAGCATTGCTTGGACTCTCCCAAAATTCCTGCTTTTCCTAGTTTGTATTCCTTTTGCGACCTTGATTTATACTTCCTTGAAAATCGCGACAGCCAGCATCGCTTTTTGGACCAAGCAATCAGGTGCTATGATTTACATTTTCTATATGTTTAATGATTTTGCTAAGTATCCGATTTCGATTTACAATTCGCTCCTTCGATGGTTGATTAGCTTTATCGTGCCATTTGCCTTTACGGCCTACTATCCTGCTAGCTATTTCTTGCAGGACAAGGATGTAATCTTTAACATCGGAGGTTTGATGTTGATTTCTCTGGTTTTCTTTGTCATTTCCCTTAAACTTTGGGATAGGGGCTTAGATGCCTACGAAAGTGCAGGTTCGTAAATAATAGAATATCAAAGCCTTGTCTCAGGACAGGCTTTTTTTAATAGAGATGAAAATTTCTTGACACCTATTCTCAGAGTGCTATACTGTAAGTGTAATCGCCGATTTAGCTCAGTTGGTAGAGCAAGGCACTCGTAAAGCCTAGGTCACAGGTTCAAACCCTGCAATCGGCAAAGAGAAGAAACTCATTCTACTGGGTTTCTTTTTTTCTTAATTATTTAACCACTTAGACTAAGATAGAGACCAGATAGACAAAAGAGCTTGTTCTTGAAACTGACCTCTGCTATAATGATTTTTGTAAGAGATGTGAGGCGTCACTATCAGATAACTCAAGTTCATAAAAAAGAAATTGGAGATAAAAAATGAAAAAATTATTAGGGATTATATTTTTAGTAGCAGCAGCGACAGTAGTGTATTTTGGTTCTGTAGGCTGGCCAAGTTTAAATGTCAACCTCTGGTCATTGATTCCGGTAGGGCTGTTCCTCTTTTTCACTCTAGAGAATCTTTTGAAAAAAGATTACAAGGCTAGTCTGATGTGTTTGATTATTGCCTTTATCATCGCCAATGCAATTTTGGACCTTTTACCAATGTCAAGTGGCTTGGTAATTGGAGCGGGTGTACTAGCTTGTGTAGGTATTGGTTATCTTTTTCCTGATAAAG
>NZ_JASHAR010000008.1:0-79618 GCF_047465045.1 Streptococcus mitis | reverse complement strand
TCCTATGAGGATTTCCAAAATTATTTAGCCCTTAATAAACTGGATGCTTGGCTGGAAATGGACACAGTTATTTGCAGGATGGGAGGTAAAGTCCTACTGACCTTCAATCTCTCTTTCTGTAACTTTATCTTCGATAGGCTTCTCGATAATAAAACTGCCCTTGAGGTTACCAAATACCTCTATGATATCAAGAACACTCTTCACCAAGCTGACAAAGATTTCTTCCAACTCTTCCCTATCATTCTTACCGATAATGGAGGAGAGTTTGCCAGGGGTGATGATATCGAAATGGATGTGAGAGGAGAGAGTAAACTCTTCTTTTGTGCCCCAAATCGCTCTGACCAGAAAGGGAGAATTGAGAAAAATCACACGCTGATTCGCGACATTCTACCTAAAGGAACTTCTTTTGACAATTTAACTCAAGAGGATACTAATCTCGTTTGTTCGCATGTCAACAGCGTCAAACTTGCTGTTTTGAATGGAAAGTCAGCCTATGAGCTCTTTGTATTTACCTATGGAGAAGAAATTCCTAAACTTCTCGGCATTTCTAAAGTACCTGCAGAAGACGTCTGTCAGTCGTCTAAATTACTCCAACATAAGTTCTAAAAACTAACCTTTAACCGCATTCAAACGTCTCACACTAACTTTCACCATAGCGGAACTCAATCTGAAACGCTTTCAGATGAGGAGATTTTGTGTGCTCTTTTTTTCGATTCATTTTGGCTACAAAAGCAATAAAATCAAGCATTTAGCGTTCAAACCACTATTTTACTGGTGATTCGAACCTTGATTTTTCCTATATTAGTCTCCTATCTAATTCCAATTGTAGAATATTCATCTCTACACAATCGTATCATAATCTTTTTCTTTCGTCTTCAAAGTCTCAACAACCTTTGTCGAATAAGCTCCTTTCATCGTTGTATCGAGTTGGCTAGAAATCATCCCTAGTGCTGTCTTTGTTGCTAGAGCTTCTGTTTTGATCTTGAAGTCACCATCTGACATCAAATTATTACGCTCATTCAATTTGAATGGTGCATAAATATGGCTAATTAGTAAACGTTCTAGTCCCTTCTGAATCTCAGTCATATTATTGTTCACTCCTGAGAAGAAATCATTGATCATTTCATCAAACATAGATTATCCCTTCCTTTTTTCTTGATCGAGTTTCATCTTTCGACGATGTAATGTATCTATGTCATCTTCCAATTTTCGTCGTTCTAGTCTATACTCAATCTCTTCTTTCTCAATCCTTTGTTCCAAAGCGCGCTGATTTCTTATAAATCCCATGGATACTGCTTGGCTAAAGTCCGAAGCTACTCTGTTTAATCGTGCTCTTTCCTCAGTAGTATCCACGTCCACTTGCCCCAGGGTATGCTGGATCATCTGGTACTTTCCTTCCATCATATGCAACAATTGGTTCCGTTTTTGCTGAAGGTCTTCAAATTGTTCTTCTCTTTGTTGGCGAATAGAACGATTGCGTTCATCTAATAAATCTAAATGGTTTTGCTTTGTTCTTAATTCCTGCCAGATTACTTGATTTTCATCCATTCTTTAAAATTCCCTGCTAACTCTTTATCATCTTCCAATTTTTTTTGGACACCATCTGCTATTTGCTTTTCTAAACTTTGAAAATCTTCGGCTAGTTTTTCTGATTTTTTGATTTTTGGATAGAAATAATGATCAAGATCATCTACGATTGTCGTACGAGATACTCCTCCATCAGAATAGGCTATCGCCACCTCTGTAGGTGATAAAATAAAACCAAAGGGAACGTGATAAGTACTCGCTACTATTTTCTCTGCTTTTTGATGCGCTTGACGAACGATGGAACGAATCTCTTCATAACCAGCATTTGCGACTTCATGCAATCCCGATGAAATCGTTAAGGCCTGTTCAGAGTCTAAAAAGAGTTCCTCACCACTCGTATAACCGCCTGAAGCCAATGCCTCTTTAGCCTTTGCATAGTCATACAAGCCGCTGGAAACCTTATCCAAAAAAGATGAATACCGTTTTTCAAAAGACAAGGAATCTTTTTTGATTCTGAGGCTACCATCATCATTAAATACATAACCGCCCCACATGTGTTGTGCTACGACGGGATCCCAGTTAAAGTTCGAATCCACATGATGAACTATTCCAACAGCATTTTTACTGTTCAATTCTGCTTTGTATCCTGGAGCATCCTTGGGATATCCGATTGGAACTGTATCGCGTTGATCGATATAATTATGAATCCGGTATTTCATCGCATCCACACGCTGCCGCTGTTCTTCCGTCAAGACCGGATAGATGTTCGGTCCTTGGTAGATATAAGCTCCCGAAATACTTGAAATGTCCTTAACATTAGCTAGGGCGTACTGCGCATTCATGGAGCCAAGAGAGTGAGCATAAACTGAGATTTTAGCGTTCGGATAATTTTCTAATACGTTATTCAAGGTTGTAGCCGCTGATTCTAACTGAGGTGTCACTTCTTTCTTTTTGGTTATGATATTTTTTGCCATAGGAATATCATTGACTTTCCAATCCACTTCCCAACCATCTTTACCTGGCTCTTTAGAACCTTCGTAGAGAATAGACACTTCAGAATGGTCTGAACTCTCAACTACGTAAACCTTCAATCCTGTCTCGTTTTCTATCACCTGACGGACTGTACCGATATCTTCTATCTCTCCTTTATCATTTATGATTTCCATAGACTCTGTTTCAGAATACTTTGTATATTCTTCATTGGCAATTTTTTGACGTTCATGATCACTATACTGTCTACTCACTTTTTCTCTCCGTTATTATTTTTTTAAATTTAGCAGAGCTTCCTCCACCATCATTAACTAACTTTCCGCTACTTCTATCTTTATTAATAGTGAAAAATACATATAATTCTTCGTCATTATTTATATAAATTTTAAATTTGATCCCTCCCATTGGACTATGAAAAATGGAATTAATATCTATATCATAATTCTGGATAATATTTCCTTCTTCAAGTGCCCCTTTATGCCTCAGCTTTAGGTTATCTTCTATGATCTTTTTGACTTCCTCACCCTTGACAACCCTAACCATCTCGTCTTGTTCTACTTTTTTCATCACCTTGTATCCTCCTACGCTTAATCCAACGATAACCAACAAACTAGCTAAAACGATTCCTATAATTTTTAATGACTTCATGGCCTCTCCTTTATGTTATTTTACAAATATATCAAGTACTGATTTACTTATAGTATACCATAAAGATTTGTCTGGACTCTCAACTACTAAAACCTTCAATCCTGTCTCGTTTTCTATCACCTGACGGACTGTACCGATGTCTTCTAGCTCTCCTTTATCGTTTTTAATAGTTAGAGGATCACTGGGTTCATAGACTGAATACTCCTCATTTGCTATACTTTGTCGCTCATGATCACTGTAGTCTCTACTCATTGTTTCTCCTTTATCAGATTGTGCAATTTCCCCGAGTATCCCCCACTGGAAAAATCCACCTTATTTGTTTGCGAGTTTTTCTCTAGGGTATACCTTACATATAGTTCATTATCTTCATTTACATAAACAGAAAAATTGATTCCCCCCATAGGGTTATGTTGAATAGATTCTGTATCTATTTCATAAGACTGGATTACTCCTTTATTTGTAAGAGCTTTCCCATCTATGTAATTTAAATAATCCTCTATTATTTCTTTGATTTCCTCACCCTTGACAATCCTAACCATCTCATCGTGTTTTACTTTTTTCATCACTTTATATCCTCCTATGCTTAGTCCAATGATAACCAACAAACTAACTAAAACAATTCCTACAATTTTAAATGATCTCATGACGTCTCCTTTATGGTATTCTACAAATATATCATGTACTGATTTACTTCTAGTATACCATAAAGATTAGATTCCTCATCCTCACCTAGCTTCTTAGAACCTTCGTAAAGAACGGAAACTTCAGATTGGTCTGGACTCTCAACTACATAAACCATCAATCCAGTCTCGTTTTCTATCACCTGACGGACTGTGCCGATGGAACTTTTTCGAGTTTCTATATAAATATCATTATCAACTTGTAATGTATTATCATATTCTTTTTCAGCAATTAACTTTCGTTCATAGTCGCTATACATAGAATTCATCAGTTTGAGTCTCCCTTTAATTTTTCCAGAGATGGATTACTCCCACCGCCATTTCTTAATTTACCATCACTATCTTTATGTAAGAAAACACTAACTTTATAACTTGAAGAATCATTTATATACAAATAAACAATTATTCCTCCCATTGGATTATGTTCAAAAGAATCAACTTTATATGATTTAATAATTCCTTTTTCTGTTAGAGCATTCGGATCTATTTGTTTTAAGCGCACTTTAAAAATCTCTTTCGCTTCCTCACCCTTGACAACCCTAACCATCTCATCGTGTTCTACTTGTTTCATTACTTTATATCCTCCTATGCTTAATCCAACGATAACCAACAAACTAGCTAAAACAATTCCTATAATTTTTAATAACCTCATGACATCTCCTTATGTTATTTTACAAATATATCATGCACTGATTTACTTATAGTAAATCATAAATATCGGTCTGGACTCTCAACTACGTAAACCTTCAATCCAGTCTCGTTTTCTATTACCTGACGGACTGTACCTATGGTTTCTTTCCTTTATCGTTTATGATTTTCATGGGATCTGTTTCAGAATATTTTGTATATTCTTCATTGGCAATTTTTTGACCAGAGAAAACTCTTGTAAATAGGAAAATAAAAGAGTAGATACAAGCATTTTAGGGTGATAAGAAGGGCGACCAAAGGCATGATAGAAGGCGTGGAAGTGACTATCTTCCAAGGTATTCACTACTTTTTCAATAGTAAAGATGAGATGGTCTTGTGGCAAGAAAGAACTGACTTCTAATGGTAAAGTTGTTTGATTTGTGTTATAGTGAATAGGCATGGGATAGCCTTTCTAAATGGTTTATTAAGCAATTCTATTTTACAAAGACTATCGCAACCATGTAAAAAAGCAACGGCAAATCCGTTGCTTTTTTGGAGATAAGGGACTATTGCCCAAGGATCGTTATTTTATATTTAAAGTATAGTTTTTTATTTGGAATTTTGTCTTATCTTATCTCATTCCCATCTGAGAAAGTTTAGTTTGATATTTATTTTGGTCTACTAAGAGTGCCTGTCCTCCATAAACATCGTAATCATCCACCCAATCACCTAGTTCTGGAACTGTTAATCTCTCAATGCCATTTTGCGCTCCTCCTAGGAAGGATAAACCATTGGTCAATAAGAAACTATAAGGAACATTCGTAGAAGTCATCCCAAAGACCTTACCAAGTGCTTCTGACCCCGTAAAGAGTTTGGTTGGATCCTTGAGTTGCTGCAGAACAGCTGTCAACACTTGCTGTTGTCTCTTGGTACGACCGTAATCGCCTTCGTCATCATCACGGAAGCGAGCATAGTTGAGCAAGGTTGAACCGTTCATCTGCTGTTTCCCAACTTTAATAGTCTGGGTTGGAGACTCTGTCTCTGTAGCATGCAAGTCATCTCCCACCGTAGCTTCGGTTAAAGGTTGACCATCTAAAGTTGAGAATTTGGCATCAATTGTCACACCATCAGGAAACAGAGTGTCAATAGCGGTTGCGAAGGCCTGGAAGTCTACCAAGGCATAGTACTTAATGTCCAAGTCAAAATTATCTTTCAATACTTGGCGAACCATTTCTGCCCCTTTTTGGCCTTCTTGTTCCCCTAGTTCATAGGCTACATTTAACTTGTTATCTGTTTGTTTCTTCCCATTGATAATCTTACTATATCCATCAATATAAACTAAGTTATCACGCATGAAGCTGACCAGCTTAATTTTCTTATCTGAGCCACCAACATTTAGAACCATAATAGAGTCCGTTCTCGTTTCAGCACTGTTTTGGCCAATCCGTCCATCCGTTCCCATAATCAAAATATTGACCCCATCCTTGGTATCTTGACCATGAAAAACTTCTACTTTAGCTGCCTTAGCATTGGCAGGTTTGTTTGGATCCGCATTTGAATAACCTTTTAGGAACATAAAAATCATGCCAAAACCGACACAGGCTAGAAGAGCAAGCAATCCTGCAAAAATGCGCCCCCAACGAATCTTACGTTTTTTGTACTTAACCTTTGGATGAGAATGAGTTTTCTGGTATTTTTTTGCACGACTTCGGTTACCATAGGATGGAAGAGGAGACTGATTGATTGGTTCCATGAAAGACTCTTCCATATCGTGATTTTCATTATAAATTTCTGGAGAAACTTCACTGCCACTAGCCATATTTAACTTACCTTGCAAGTAAGCAAACTCCTTTTTCTCTCGCTCATTGAGGTAATGAATGTTCTTAAAAAGATAGTCATAGCGCAACTGCTCATGATGACTTAAGGGATTTTCTTTACTCATCTTCTCTCCTTTCCATGGTCTGATATTGGATAAATAGGATAGGCACCCAGAACTTTATACTGGATTCCAATCGCTTCTAATTCTTTTTGGGCAAAGTGGACCAGGTCCTTATCAGCGTAGTCCACATCGATAATGAAAAAGTATTCTCCCAGTGCTGTCTTGAGTGGACGACTTTCAATTTTTGTCAGGTCAATTCCTCGCCAAGCAAAAGTTGAAAGGGCCTTGTAAAGTGCGCCGGGAAGATTGTCCGGTAAGGTCAAGGCCAAACTCATTTTTTCAGTTTGTGCTTTCAAAGGAATAGCCGCACCTTCAGCTCCCAGAACCCAGAAACGTGTGAAATTGGCTTCCATTTCCTGAATATCTTCGGCAATCAGTTCCAAGCCATATTCTTCAGCAGAACTTCTAGGCGCAATTGCTGCAAAAGGCTGGTCTGGATGTTCGGAAATAAAACGGGCCGCATAAGCTGTACTAGCTGTTACCTCGATTTGGACCTCTGGATATTGTTCATCGATGAATTTCTTTCCTTGAGCCAAAGCCTGAGGATGAGAAAAAATCTTTTCAATCTTAGTATGACCTGGAACCACCATCAACTGCTGATGAATAGGCTGAACGATTTCTGCCACTGCTTGAATACGAGCCTGATGAAAAAGGTAGTCCAAGGTTTCATGAACACTACCCTCGATAGAATTTTCAACTGGCACCACAGAATAGTCCACCAAGCCTTGCTCATAGGCCTTGATGACATCTGTAATATTGGCAAAGGCCTGCAATTCCTCCTGAGGAAAAGCTGTCTGCACAACGTGGTGTGAAAATGATCCCTTGGGACCTAGATAAGCAATTTTCATCTCAGTTCCTCTATAATTTCCTCTGGGCTTAACTCGGTCACATCCAAAACCCGACTAGCTACTTCCTCATACCAAGCCTGTCTTTCTTGAAAAATAGCTGCAAGTTCTTCCTTGCTATTATTTAGAAAAAGCGGACGCTGATTATCCTTATCAGCTGCGATACGGTGGTAGAGGGTTTCAAAATCAGCTTTCAGGTAGATATTATCAGAATTTGTCTTTAGTAAGTCACGATTTCGCTGAGAAACGACCACTCCTCCACCAGTTGACACAACTTGGTCTCTTTGTAGTAAATCAGCTAGGACTTCTGATTCTATATGACGAAAGGCTTCTTCTCCCTTTTCAGCGAAAAAATTCGCAATAGACATGCCTAAGCGCTTCTCTATCAGAGCATCCATATCAAGGTAATTAGGGTCCAAGCCTCTTGCAATAGTCGATTTGCCAGCTCCCATAAATCCTAGTAATACCTTAGCCATGAATCAAGTTCTCCAAATCATCAAAGAAGCTAGGATAGCTGGTATTGATGGCTTCTGCACGGTCAAGCTCCACTTCTCCATCTGCAACCAAGAGGGCCGCGATAGCCGTCATCATGCCTATACGATGGTCTCCAAAAGTATTGACTCTAGCACCGTGAAGGGCTGATTTTCCTTTGATAATCATTCCATCTGCTGTAGGTGTGATATCCGCACCCATGCTATTTAAAGCATCTGCTACCACCTGAATGCGATCTGTTTCCTTAACCTTAAGTTCCTCAGCATCCTTGATAACTGTTACACCTTGGGCTTGAGTCGCAAGCAGAGCGATAACTGGCAATTCATCAATCAAGCTTGGAATCAAAGCGCCACCAATCTCTGTTCCTTTCAAGTCAGAAGACTCAACAGTCAAAGTAGCAGATTTAGCGACTGGGTCAATTTCAGTAACTTCTAATTTTCCACCCATGGCGCGAATGACATCAATGATACCAGTACGCGTTTCGTTTATGCCCACATTTTTAAGCACCACACGAGATTTTGGAACAATCAAACCTGCGACTAGCCAAAAGGCTGCACTGGAAATATCTCCTGGAACAACCACCTTTTGTCCTGTCAATTTTTGTGGCCCTTGGACTGTGATTTTTTTGCCCTCCACACTTAAATGGCCACCAAATTGTTGCAACATATCTTCAGTATGATTACGGGTGCACTCTTTTTCGATAATAACAGACTCCCCCTGAGCCTGCAAGGCCGCAAACATCAAGGCTGACTTGACTTGGGCAGAAGCAATTGGCAACTCATATTGAATAGGTTTAAGGTTTTTCGTCCCTTTTAAGTGAAGGGGAGGCAGGTCTCGCTCAGTTTGCCCTGAAATACTAACGCCCATTTTTTTCAGTGGAAGGGTCACGCGGTCCATAGGACGTTTGGAAAGACTATCATCTCCAAACATTTCTACTTCAAAGTCTGCCCCAGCAAGAACGCCTGAAATCAGGCGAATCGAGGTTCCAGAATTTCCCATATCAAGGGCATTTTGCGGAGCTTTTAAACCATCCATACCTACACCTTGAATGGTAATAACCCCATCTTTATCCTCAATTTCAACACCAAGGTCACGAAAGACTTGCATGGTCGAAAGAACGTCTTCACCTCGCAGAATATCATAAACCTTAGTCTCACCCTCAGCCAAACTTCCAAAGATAATGGAACGGTGACTGATAGACTTATCACCTGGAACTCGGATACTGCCGTGTAAGTGGCTAATGTTTGTTTTTAGTTTCATACTGGACCTCATACTTGCAATACTTTTACCTATTTTATCATAAAAAGCCAGAAATTCCTTAAAAATTCCTGACTTTATGATAGTTATTTTCTTATTTTAGCAATTCTGAAACTGGTTCGAAAACAATTTTTTCAATGTCAGAAAGGTAAATTGCCAATTGTTGTTGCTTAGTAAAAAATTCTGATAAGAGGCTATTCCCTTGAATCTGCTTACCAAAGCCTTCCATTTTCGCTTGAAAGGAAGCGTCTGGCATTTGACCTGTCTGTGCCAGTCTTTGAATTTCGTCTTGGAAGGCAACATATTCTGTAAAAATTTTGCTTGCCTCAGCATCTGCTGAAATAGCATCTTTAGCTGCTTTGACAGCCTTGTATTCTGGTAATTCGCGTAGACCGCGACTGAGTTCGTTTGCACTATCGTAAATATTTGACATAATTTTCTCCTTACTTGATGACGACTGTGTAGTCGGTATTTTCTGTTATGAGATGCTCAGCTCTTTCCAAGTCTTGAGCATTTTTAAATGAAATTTGTAGAATCCCGTGAATATCCTCACGGTTTTCCTCATTGATGTGAATATTAACCAAGGAAGTTCCACGTAGTAGTTCCAAAATCCGTAAGATGACATCTTCTTCATCGGGAACATCAACATAGAGGTCGTAAGAACTGTCCACACCACCACGTTTATGGATTTCCATAGCCTGACGCTGCTCACGCGCCTGATTGAAAAAGTTCCAAATCTGCTCCTCATCTCCCTTGCTGATGGCCTGACCGACCACATCCAAACGTTCCTTGAAATCTTCAATTCGATCCAGAATAGTTTCACGATTAGACAAGAGAATGGAGGTCCACATACCCGGCTCGCTTTCCGCAATGCGGGTCATATCTCGAAAACCACCGGCCGCAAAGCGCCTTGCCATCTCATGTTCTTGAGCATAGACCGCGGTCTGCTCCATGAGACTGGAAGCCAGAATATGTGGAAAATGGCTAATCTGAGAAGTCACACGATCATGCTCCTTGGCATCAATCTCGATAAATCGGGCATGAAGACCTGAAAGCAAATCCTTCATTTCCTCAAGCGTATCCTGACTTGTCAGGCTCGAAGGTGTGAAGATATAGTAGGCATTTTCAAAGAGATTGACATCCGCAGAAGCTGCCCCTGTCTTATGACTACCAGCCATAGGATGGGCCCCGACAAAGCGAACAGGCTTGCCAGCCAAATACTGCTCCGCCGCATCCACAATAGCTGACTTGGTCGAACCGGCATCTGAAATAATCACACTTTCTTTCAAGTTCAAGTCAGCCAATTCCTTAATAAAGGAAATGGTTTGTTTGATTGGCAAGCTGAGGATGATGACATCTGCTAAAGGAGCAAAACTGGCAAAATCATCCGTTGCACGGTCAATCATGCCTTCTTTCAAGGCGATATCTCTCGAAGCTTGGCTACGATTATAACCTAAAATTTCATAATCTGGATGATCGCGTTTGATACCTAAGGCCATAGAGGCACCAATCAGACCAAGACCTGCGATATAGATTGTTTTTGCCATAGAAACTCCTTAATAGTTCTTTGTATAGTCTCGGTGTTTGGCCACTGCTTCTTTTAATTCCTCAAGATTGTCTGATGAGAATTTTTCAAGGATTTCTTGTGCTAGAACCGTTGCCACAACAGCTTCCATAACTACACCTGCAGCTGAAAGAGCAGTCGGATCACTTCTTTCAACAGTTGCCTTGTAAGGTTCGTGGGTTTCGATATCCACACTCATGAGTGGTTTGTAGAGAGTAGGAATGGGCTTCATAACTCCACGAACAACGATAGGTTGCCCATTAGTCATACCACCTTCAAAACCGCCAAGATTGTTAGTACGACGAGTATAGCCGTCTTCTTTAGACCAGAGAATTTCATCCATAACTTGGCTACCTTTGCGGTAACCAGCTTCAAAGCCAAGACCAAATTCAACCCCTTTAAAGGCATTGATAGAGACAACAGCTTGGGCAAGTCTGGCATCCAATTTTCTGTCCCATTGGACATAGGAACCAAGACCAACTGGAACACCTCCGACAACTGTCTCGACAACCCCACCGATGGTATCTCCATCACGCTTGATTTGGTCAATATAATCCTTGATTTCCTGTTCCCGTTCTTGGTTGACAATAGAAACTTCAGACTGGGCAGCTCGTTCCTTAATCTCAGTGACTGTCATATTCTCAGGAACATCGATTTCCTTGCCACCAAAGACCACGACATGGTTGGCAATCTCCATATCCAGCTCAGCCAAGAGGCGTTTGGCTACTGCACCAACTGCCACCCGCATGGTGGTTTCACGAGCTGATGAACGTTCTAAAGAATTTCGCAAATCGTCAAAACGGTACTTGATGCCCCCTACCAAGTCGGCATGACCTGGACGAGGATGGGTGATTTTTCGTTTGCTTTTAAGGCGGTCTTCAATGTCCTCCGCAGACATGATATCCAGCCATTTCTGGTGATCCTTATTGATGACATCCATGGTAATAGGCGCCCCTGTCGTATTCCCATGGCGAACACCCGAAGTAAAGACAACCTGGTCGCTCTCAATCTTCATACGACCGCCACGACCGTAGCCACCCTGACGGCGTTTAAGGTCCTCATTGATATCCTCTGCTGTCAAAGGAAGTCCAGCTGGAATTCCCTCAATAATAGCTGTCAGACGGGGGCCGTGTGATTCTCCTGCAGTTAAATATCTCATACGTTCTCCTTATTTTACCAAGTAGTCTTTCATCTCTTCCAGAGAAACTGGGTGGATGGTTGCAGAACCAAGCTCTGGCACCAAGACCAATTTCAAGGTATTGCCACGCGCCTTCTTATCATGAGTCAAAGCCTGATAAAGCTTGTCAACATCCCAGTTTTCATAGTCAACAGGTAGTCCAAATTTCTGACACATAGCTGTAATGGACTGGGTAATGCCTGCTGGCATGAGGCCTTTTTCCTCAGCAACCTTGGAAATCTGCACCATTCCCATAGCCACAGCTTCACCATGCATAACTTTTCCATAACCAGCCGTCGCTTCAATGGCATGGCCAATAGTGTGGCCAAAATTGAGGTAAAGGCGTACACCATTGTCCAACTCATCCTCAACCACCATCTTGCGCTTGACCTGACAAGAATGTTCAATCAAGGTCTCTGCATGCTCCAAAATGCCCGAAACAGAACCATCCAGCTCCGTCAAAATTTTCCACAGTTCTGGATCCTCAATCAAGCCATATTTGATAACTTCACCCATCCCTTCAATCAACTCTCTTTTTCCAAGCGTTTCAAGGACAAGCGGATCAATCAGAACCCCATCTGGTTGGGCAAAGGTACCCACCATATTTTTAGCAAATGGAGTATTAACACCTGTCTTTCCACCGATAGACGAATCAACTTGAGCAGTCAAACTGGTCGGTATCTGAACAAAATGAATGCCCCGCATATAGGTAGAGGCTACAAAACCAGCCAGGTCCCCAACGACACCGCCACCAAGAGCCACGATTCCATCGCTACGAGTCAGACCTTGCTTGACTAAAAATTCATAGACTTTCTGAACAGTGGTTAAATTCTTTCTTTCTTCCCCTTCTAAAAAGTCAAAAACTACTACCTGAAAACCAGCATCTTCTAGGCTGAGCTTGACCTTCTCTGCATAAAGAGAAGCTACATGGTTATCTGTCACAATGACTACTTTTTGCGGTTGCCAGAGTTCTCGCAACCATTGACCAGCCTGGACCAGACAGCCTTTTTCAATCTGAATATCATAAGGATGATGAGGAATATCGATTCTGATTTTCATAGGAGAATCTCCCTTTCTTTATTGGTATTTTTCTGTTAAGGACTGCCAAATCTCTTCTGTTGGCATTTCCTTTCCTGTCCACAGTTGAAAAGCTTCTGCAGCTTGATAGAGCAACATCCCCAGACCATTGACCGCTGGATTCCCCTGACTTCTAGCCCATTTCAAAAATGGTGTTTCAAAGGGTTGGTAAATGATATCTGCTACTAAAAGAGTTTCTGATAGGACAATGTTTTCAGGAACTGGAGATGATTGACTATCCATCCCTACACTTGTCGCATTGACAAGTAAATCCGACTCAGCAATCCTTGCTTGCAGTTCAGGAACATCTTCTAAAGCATACAGGTCCACCTTAAAACCTGTCTGCTCCTGTAACTTGTCCAGGTATGGTCTTGTTTTTTCAATAGAAACTGAACGAACAAAGACAGAAATCTGACTGACGCCGTCCAAAATAGCCTGTGCCAAGATTGATTTAGCCGCACCACCTGCACCCAGCAGGGTCATCTTTTTACCTGTAATTGTAAAAGAAGGCAAGCTCTTAAAAAATCCCTTGCCATCTGTATTATATCCAATTAAATTGCCATTCTCATTGACAACCGTATTGACCGCACCGATCAAGCGTGCTTCATCACTCAGCTCATCCAAATAAGGAATCACCTGCTCCTTATAGGGCATGGACAGATTGATGCCAAACATCTGGTAGCGACGAATATTGGCCACTGTTTCTGCCAAGTCATCCGCTTCAATCTCCCAAGCCACATAAGCACCGTTGGTAACTGTCGCCTCAAAGGCACTATTGTGGATAAAGGGGGAAATCGAATGCTTAATAGGATTGGCAACAACGGCAGCTAAACGTGTATAGCCATCAAGCTTCATCCAAAATCTCCCGAATTTTTTTCATGTTAGCTAGGGAAATCTGCCCAGGAGCACTAGCCTCATCTAGACTAGCAAAAGACCAGCTAGAACCTGTCACATCCGCAGTGATACGAGAAACCTTGCCCACCTTACCCATAGAAATAGTTACATATTCCTGCTCAGGATTGAGGGTTTTAAAGCCTCGTGTATAGTTCATCAAGTCTAGCACATCCTGCTCCGTGTGAGCCATCACCGCAATCTTGACCAGTTTTGGATTTAGGCTCGTCAACTCTGACAAGATTTCCATCATATTTTCAGGTGTTTCTTGGAAATTGTGGTAACTCAAAACGAGATTTGGGAAGTCCAACATTTCCTCAAAAACATCCTTGTAGCTGTAGTACTCAAAATCAATATAGTCTGGTTGATAGAGTTGCGCCACTTCCTTGATTAGATGGATATATTCTTCTGGAGAAAGGTCGATTTCTCCCCCTTCAGAGCGAGTTCGCAATGTGAAAACCAACTCACGGCCTGCGAATTTTTCAAAAATAGCTGGAGCCACCTGCAAAATTGCTTCCTTAGGCAGATAGTCGGCACGCCATTCAATGATGTCGGCATCCAGATACCTCGTGGCATCCAGAGCCTGAGCTTCCTCTAAACTTCTTGGCATTACTGAAACGATTAATTTCATTTACTAACCTTCATACTAATCACCTTGAGGTAATTACTACTTTCATCTTTTTTATTATAGGCAAAATCTGCTGGAAGACCGTATTTGTTTAAAATCTGGTAACTTCTTCCTGCAAAGCCTTTATCAATTTGTTCTGTAAATTTCTGGCGGGATACATTGGCAGCATTGGTGCTGGCAATGATAATACCGTCCGGATTTAAAATCTCAAGACTCTGGGAAATCAACTTGTGATAATCCTTGGCCACAGAGAACGTTTGTTTTTTGTTCCGAGCAAAGCTAGGCGGATCTAGGACAATCACATCATAAGTCAAGCCTTTTCGCTTAGCATACTTGAAATACTCAAAGACATCCATGACTATAAAACGATGGTCGTCTGTGCTGATTCCATTTGCCTGAAAATGTGCTTGAGACAATTCTCGTGAACGTTTAGCTAGGTCAACCGAAGTAGTCTGGCTTGCTCCTCCCATGGCCGCAGCTACTGAAAAGGCTGCTGTATAAGAAAACATGTTGAGCAAAGATTTGCCCATAGCCAATCCATCCACTAAACTACCGCGAACCTCGTGCTGGTCTAGGAAAATCCCTGTCATCAAGCCATCGTTCATAAAGACTTGATACAAGACACCATTTTCTAAAACAGTGAAAAAGTCAGGTGCTTCTTGACCATAAACATGGGCAGATTCATAGTCCAAACCCTTAAAACGGATCTTCCCATAGGCTCCTAAAACCTCAGGAAAAACCTGTCTAAAAGCTTCTGAGATGGTCTGACGAATCTGATAAACATAAGAGTTATACCAAGAAAAGACAGCATAGTCGCCATAAAGGTCCACTGTCAGACCGCCATAACCATCTCCCTCTTGGTTGAAGAGACGAAAAGCAGTTGTCAATTCGTCTTGATAGTAGGCACTTCTCTTTTCTTTAGCTTGTCTAAACAGCGTTTCAAAGAAAGCTTGATTGAAGGTCACCTTGTCTTTGCTGACAAACCAGCCCAAGCCCTTGTTTTGCTGAGAAAGGTAGGCAGTCCCAAGAAAGGTTCCTTCCTGACCCTGCACTTCTACTTCCTGATCCTTGAGATTGATATTCTCAAGATCGCTGGCTTCTAGTAAAACTAGCCCTTTAGCGAGCTTCTTTTCAACCCGTTTGCTGACTCTTATTCTATTCATAGTCACTATTATAGCAAATTTTGTGACAATTCTCAAAAAAGAAACTACCCTTGCTTTTTTACTCTAGTTTTAAAAAATGGTATACTAATACTAATAAAAACTTAGGAAGTAATTGTGTGAGAATCAATTTTAACAAAATCCAAAAAGCCATGGGTACCAGACTGGGTTTTGTCCTAACCCTTTTAATCCTCTATTGGCTCAAGACCTTACTAGCCTATACCGTTGACTTTAATTTAGATATTCAAGTAGGCAAATTGCAGGGAAATTACCTTGCCTTTATCGCCTTTTTCAACCCCCTTCCTTTGGGACTCCTCCTGCTGGCTCTAGCTCTCTATGCTCGCTCAACCAAGACCTTTTACAGTCTTAGTATAGCTATTTACAGCCTTTTATTCATTTGGCTTTATTCCAATGTCTTTTACTATCGAGAATTTAGTGACTTTATCACGGCCAATACCATGAAAGTGGTCAGTAAGGTATCTGTTGGTACTGCAGAACTAGAGTTACTGCGTTTTTGGGATTTCATCTATTTTATGGATTTCCCACTGCTGGCTTATCTTCTCTATAAAAAGATCATCCAGCTGGATAGGAGACCTTTCAAATTCCGCTCCAGTGTTGCTATCACTGCTCTCTCGGCTCTGCTCTTTTCAGCTAACCTTTTCTTGGCTGAAATCGAACGTCCTGATCTCCTATCGCGAGGATTTTCTAATTATTATGTTGTCCGCGCCCTTAGTTTGCCAGCCTTTTTGGGCTATAGTGCCAACCAATCCTACAGCGCCAACAAAGAACGTGCTAAGGCTTCTGAGACCGACCTTCAACCTATTACAGATTATATTCAAGAGCATTCTGCTAAGCCCAATCCAGACTATTTTGGCCTTGCCAAAGGGAAAAATGTGATTTATCTCCACTTGGAAAGTTTCCAGCAGTTCCTACTGGACTATAAACTCAACATAGATGGAACTGATCATGAAGTCACTCCCTTCCTTAATTCCCTCTACCATTCGCAATCAACCCTAGCCTTTTCGAATATCTTTAACCAAGTCAAGGCTGGTAAAACCTCAGATGCAGAAACCATGCTAGAAACCGGCTTGTTTGGACTTGACCAAGGTTCTTTCATGGTCAACTATGGAGGTACCAATACCCAGCAGGCTGCGCCTTTTATCCTATCAAAAAATGGCTACCAATCAAGTGCAGTCTTTCACGGTAATATCGGGACCTTCTGGAATCGAAATACAACCTACAAACAATGGGGCTACCAATACTTCTTTGATGCTTCCTATTTTACCAAGCAAGACAGTAGCAATTCTTTCCAATATGGTTTAAATGATAAAATCATGATGAAAGATTCTATCCAATATCTGGAGCACCTGCAGCAGCCTTTTTATGCCAAGTATATTACAGTGTCCAATCACTATCCCTATGCTAGCAATCTAACAGGCGATGAGCTTGGTTTCCCACTGGCTAAGACCAAAGATGAAACAATCAACGGCTACTTCCAAACAGCTAACTATCTGGATAGTGCTATCAAGGCCTTCTTTGACTATCTCAAAGAAAGTGACCTCTATGAAAAATCCATCATCGTCATCTACGGAGACCATTATGGAATTTCTAACTCCCGCAATCCTGACCTGGCTCCCTTGATTGGCAAGACTTCTGAGAACTGGTCGAATTACGACAATGCCATGTTGCAACGAGTTCCTTTTATGGTGGTCATGCCTGGCTATGAAAAAGGACAAATCATCAATACCTACGGTGGACAAATCGATATCTTACCGACTCTCGAACACCTCCTTGGTATTGAGTCCAATTCCTTCCTTCAAGTTGGACAAGATCTTCTGTCTCCAGATCATCAAGAAATCGTTGCCTTTCGGACTGCTAATTCCTTCGTCACACCCAAATATACCAGCTACGACGGACGAACCTACTATACTGAGAGTGGTCTTGAAATCAGTAATCTTGATGAACAAGCTCAGACTGAACTAGAAATCGTTCGGCAGGCAGCCAGCCAACAGCTGAAAATCAGCGACCAAATTCAAACTGGTGATTTGATACGTTTCTACCAAGCAGAGCATCTTGGAAAAGTTGATACAGAAAGTATTTCTTACCTCAATTCTTTACCAATTCTGCAAAAGATTGAGCAGGAAAAAGGTAGTCAATCAACCAGTCTCTTTAGCCAACGACAAGGTAAAACCAGTGCTGACCTTTTCAAGGCACCAAGTTACCAAGAACTCCATCCAGAGTCTGCAGAAACTGAATCAAAATCACAATAAAAGATGCTCTTCCATCGTGGAGGAGCATTTCTTTTTATAAAATAAAATTCAACGAAAATCAAAGAGCAAACTAGGAAGCTATCCGCAGGTTGCTCAAAACACTGTTTTGAGGTTGTAGATAAGACTGACGAAGTTAGTCACATATATACGGCAAGGCAAAGCTGACGTGGTTTGAAGAGATTTTCGAAAAGTATTAACTTTGAGATTGTAGATAGATTGATAGTCTGTATCAGCAATATATATCTGTCAAATTTAGTGACGAATGAATATAGTAGAAGAAATATGTAGATATAAATCAGTTTCAGCAAATATATGGAAAATTTAATTATATAGTAAAGCCTTTTGTTACAAACTCAATATACTATCAATAAATAATATCATAGAAGCAACAATAATTATAATTTCACCTATCTGCATAATCCTATTTCGAACTCTAAATATATGTTCTATCAAAAATACTTGGATCACACACATTATAGGAATTAAAGTTTTTGAAATTGAAAAATATCCAAATAAATAAACTATAAACAACAAAAATAGAACTACGTTATATTTCTTATTCAAAACATTCCTCCCTATATATTTTTGATTACCAATCTTAATATTTTATAACTACATTCTAACAAACTACAAAAACGTTTGTCGAATTGAATTTATCAAGCAAGCGACCAACTATCTCATCTTTTTTCTATTTCTGCCAATATGCGTGACAGGTAATAATAATAGCTAAAAATAGCAAGACCAAGCAGGAGGATAAGAGCTCCTACTCCCAAGCTAATGGCAAGGATAGGGGAGAGAGACCGAACCAAGAATATGCTCCCTATTACAAGGGCCATTAAGATTGCACTATAAACCAAAATCAAAACAATTGCTACTATACGATTTGAACGGTTCACCAAGTCCGTAATGTTACTCCAATTGGTTGACAAATTTTTAACGTCCTTAAAGTAATGGTGGCAAGAAAGGATGACACTGGCAAGGGTCCAGACTACAAGAAGGTAAATCATCGAAAGGATGGGCAAGCCTAAATATAGAGAAAGACCAAGTAAAGTCAGAACTGGTAAAAAGGACTGGACAGCAAATATAATCCAAAATTTCACTTTCACATAGCGAGCAAAGTCAAAAGGTAAACTCTTAAGAAAATCAACATTTTCCCTCTCCAAGGATAAGGCTATTGAATGCAGGCTGGTGATATTGTTATTGACAACAGATATAAAAAGAGCTATAAAAAACAAGGGTAACCAGTATGGAGGATGAATGTCTGGAACTATCTGAGAATCTCGGATGTTGGAAATCAGACCGATCATCATGAGATAAGGAAGGAAAGCACTTGTAAAAAGCACTGTAATCACGCCAGTCCCCTGTCCCAAAAGGGTGAGGTGGTAGCGTAAAACCATACGGAAAAAGCCCTTTTTAGTAGTTGAAAGCCCCTCCTTACTGCGACGTTCTTTCTTGACCTTCTCCTCACTGTTAAGCAGGATAACGTCATAAAAACGAGGAAAAACCTTCTTTTTGCTCAAGTAAAGCAAGAAGAGAGTTAGTCCTATCCAAGCGAGCAGACCCAGGATGGATTCTGTCGAAAAAGGCTCCACTGCTATTTTGTAAAAGATATGAAGAGGATAAAGGAGAAATGGAATGTCTCTAACTTTGTCAACAATACTTCCAAAAGTCGACTGTAGAAAGAGGACAAATATTAAAGGTATGAGAACCCCTATCCCAATCATCACATTCGAAAAAATAGACTGATACTTTCTGAAAACCGTAGTCTGAGCCAAGAAATGTACTGCCACTACCATCACTAAAGTAACAGAGACAAATAATAAGGCCAAGGACAGCAGCATCAAAGGCAAACCCAGCCATAGAGAAGGAGCTAGCCTAATATAGAGGACTAGAAAATAAGCTAGGATTGGTACAATTCCAGGCAGAGCTGGCAAGAGGACAGACAGTCCTTTTGCAATTATAATCTCTGATTCTTTAAAGGCATAGGGTCTATACGATACCAAATCCTTACTCTCATAAAAGACATTGTAAAATGCAGTGAAAGAAGTTGAAAAGGCCAGCACCAGTAAAATAGCAACCATGGTACTAAAAAAACTTGGTATTTCCTCAAAAGGAAAACGAAAGGCTATATTTATAAACATGAAAAGCATCAAGAGACTGGAAAAAATGTAAGAACTTAGGACTCTAGCGGAAACATTTACTTTTTTTCCAGGATTTTTAGCTTGCTTCTTTCGTAGGTTAGCCAGATTAGCTTCTTGAGATGAATAGAGGATATTGATATCAACTAACTTTTTAATGACCTTGAGACGCATCTGAAACCTCCTCTTTTCTACCAGCAAGGCTAAGGTAGATACTTTCCAAAGACTGGTCTGGGTTGTCTTTTCTCAAGTCCTCTACGCTACCACAATAAATCAAATGCCCCTTTTTCAAAATGGCAATCCGATCACAGACCTGCTCGGCTACCTCTAGGACATGAGTTGAAAACAAGACTGTCTTGCCTTTTTGTGCATGTTCCTTCATCATTTGCTTCAAATCAAAGGCAGCCTGGGGATCCAAACCAGTCAAGGGTTCGTCCAAAACCCAAATATCGGGATCGGATAAGAGTGCTCCGATGACAAAGACTTTCTGACGCATTCCGTGAGAAAGAGTTTCAATAACCTGATAACGATTTTCAGCAAAATCAAAAACGTTCAATAGCCTAGCTAGACTAGTCTCCAAGTCAGAGCTAGTCAGATCATAGGATGAAGCAATCAATTCCCAAAATTCATTGGCCGTTAAGCGTAAAAATAAGTCAGGCGAGTCTGCTACGTAGCCAATCTTTCGTTTGATTGCCAAGCGATTTTCCGATAACTCCTGACCGTCTACCAAAATACGACCACTGCTGGGTGAAATGATACTGACTAATGATTTTATAGTGGTCGATTTTCCAGCCCCATTATGGCCAATCAAGCCCATAATCTCTCCATTTTCAATCTGCAGATTGAGATTGCTCAAGGCCTCTTTATCACCATACAACTTACTAACATTTTGAAATTCAATCATGGGATGACTCCTATCTTTATCTATATTACATACTATTATACTAGCACTTTGATACAAAAAAATCAATACTTTATTTTAAGTAGTTAAAATAGTTTCCTTCTATCTTATGCAAACGTTGGCGCTAACCAATACTTTATGATAGAATAAAGAACAAGATTGACAAGTAAGAGGAAACATCATGCAAAATCAAACACTCATGCAATACTTTGAATGGTATCTGCCCCACGACGGTCAGCACTGGACGCGTCTGGCTGAAGATGCTCCACACCTAGCTCATCTGGGGATCAGCCACGTCTGGATGCCACCAGCTTTTAAGGCAACCAATGAAAAAGATGTCGGCTATGGGGTCTATGACTTATTCGACCTAGGAGAGTTTAACCAAAAAGGTACTATCCGCACCAAGTATGGTTTCAAAGAAGACTATCTTCAAGCCATTCAAGCCCTAAAAGCACAGGGAATCCAGCCTATGGCCGATGTGGTACTCAACCACAAGGCTGCGGCCGATCACATGGAAGCCTTTCAGGTCATCGAAGTGGATCCTGTAGACCGTACAGTTGAACTGGGAGAACCTTTCACCATCAATGGCTGGACTAGCTTTACCTTCGATGGTCGCCAAGATACCTACAATGACTTCCACTGGCACTGGTACCACTTCACAGGTACAGACTACGATGCAAAACGCCGTAAGTCTGGGATTTATCTGATTCAAGGGGACAATAAGGGCTGGGCCAACGAGGAATTGGTCGATAACGAAAACGGTAACTACGACTACCTCATGTATGCCGACCTAGACTTTAAGCATCCTGAAGTCATCCAAAATATCTATGACTGGGCTGACTGGTTCATGGAGACGACTGGTATTGCTGGTTTCCGTTTGGATGCCGTTAAGCACATTGACTCTTTCTTCATGGGCAATTTTATCCGCGATATGAAGGAAAAATACGGTGAGGATTTCTATGTTTTCGGTGAATTTTGGAATCCCGATAAGGAAGCCAATCTAGACTATCTTGAAAAAACGGAAGAACGCTTTGACCTTGTCGATGTTCGTCTCCACCAGAATCTCTTTGATGCTAGTCGAGCAGGTTCCAACTATGACCTTCGTGGCATTTTCACAGATAGCCTGGTTGAACTCAAGCCTGACAAGGCTGTAACTTTTGTCGACAACCACGATACCCAACGAGGACAAGCCCTTGAGTCTACCGTTGAAGAATGGTTCAAGCCAGCAGCCTATGCCCTCATTCTATTACGCCAAAATGGCCTTCCATGTGTCTTTTACGGCGACTACTATGGGATTTCAGGGCAATATGCTCAACAAGATTTCAAAGAAGTCCTTGACCGCCTCCTAACCATCCGAAAAGATTTGGCCTATGGAGAACAAAATGACTACTTTGATGATCCTAACTGTATCGGTTGGGTACGTTCAGGTGCTGAAAATCAATCCCCAATCGCAGTTCTCATCTCAAATGACCAAGAAAACAGCAAATCAATGTTTATCGGCCAAGAATGGGCTAACCAAACCTTTGTAGATCTACTTGAAAACCACCAAGCTCAAGTTATCATCGATGAGGAAGGTTATGGACAATTCCCTGTCTCAGCTGCTTCGGTAAGTGTCTGGGCAGCCAATACTATCTAATAGCTTATAATCATCAAGCCAGATCCAAGCGGATTTGGTTTTTTTGTATTCACAAAAAGACCTACCCAAGTGGATAGATCTTTATTATCTTACAATTTACCTGCTACTGCATCCAACAATTCTTGGATCTTAGCTTGGTTGCTTCCTCCTGCCATGGCCATGTCTGGTTTACCACCACCACGTCCATCGACGATTGGTGCTAATTCTTTGACAAGGTTTCCTGCATGAAGGTCTTTTGTCTTGCTTGCTACAAGGACATTAACTTTGTCCCCAATTGCTGCAACAAGGACAAGAAGATCAGAGTAGTCTTTTTGTTTCCAGTTATCCGCAAAAGTACGAAGGGCACCAGCGTCAGATACAGATACTTGGCTAGCAATGTAACGGTGACCATTGACTTCCTTCACATCCTTGAAGATGTCGCCTGCGGCTGCAGCTGCGGCTTTTTCTTTCAACTCAGCATTTTCCTTTTGAAGTTGACGAAGTTGTTCTTGGAGTCCTTCTACCTTGTGAGGCACTTCCTTGACTTGAGGTGCTTTCAAGGTTGCTGCGACAGCTTTAAGAGCGTCTTCTTGTTCACGGTAGGCTTCAAAGGCTTCCTTACCAGTCACTGCCAAGATACGGCGAGTTCCTGATCCGATCCCTTCTTCTTTGACAATCTTGAAGAGACCAATCTCAGAAGTGTTGCCAACGTGGGTACCACCACAAAGCTCGATAGAGTAGTCACCGATAGTGACAACACGGACTTCCTTGCCGTATTTCTCACCAAAGAGAGCCATCGCACCCATTTCTTTGGCAGTGTCAATATCCGTTTCAACTGTCTTCACTTCAAGAGCTTCCCAGATTTTCTCGTTAACTTGCTGTTCAATCGCACGCAATTCTTCAGCAGTCACAGCTTGGAAGTGGGTAAAGTCAAAACGAAGGAATTCTACTTCATTAAGCGAACCTGCCTGAGTTGCATGGCTGCCAAGGATATTGTGAAGAGCCGCATGGAGCAAGTGAGTAGCAGTGTGGTTTTTCATGACACGGTGACGACGATTTGTATCAATTGCCAAAGTATATTCTTGGTTCAAGGCAAGCGGTGCATGGACTTCAACTGTATGAAGAGCTTGTCCATTCGGAGCTTTTTGAACATTTGTCACAGTAGCCACAAGGTTTCCTGCAGCATCCAAGATTTGACCGTGGTCAGCTACTTGTCCACCCATTTCAGCGTAGAATGGAGTCTCTGCAAAGATCAGAGAGGCAGTTCCTTCTGACACAGCTTCTACTTCTGCATTGTCAGCCACGATAGCTACCAATTTAGAAGACAATTGGCTAGCATTGTAGTTAAAGACACTTTCTACAGTGATGTTTTGAAGGGTTTCATTTTGCATCCCCATTGAGCCACCCTTGACAGCTGAGGCACGCGCACGCTCTTGCTGTTCTTTCATGGCTGCTTCAAATCCTTCACGGTCTACAGTCATCCCAGCTTCTTCAGCGATTTCTTCAGTCAATTCAACTGGGAATCCATAAGTGTCATAAAGTTTGAATACATCTTGACCAGCAATGACAGATTGACCTTTTTCTTTCAAGTCTGCTACGATGCCTTGGGCAAAGTGTTGACCTGAGTGAAGGGTACGGGCAAATGACTCTTCCTCGCTCTTAACGATTTTCTCAATAAAGTCACGTTTTTCAAGCACTTCTGGGTAGTAGCTTTCCATAATTTTTCCAACAGTTGGAACGAGTTTGTAAAGGAAAGGCTCATTGATACCCAATTTTTGACCATGCATAGAGGCACGGCGGAGAAGACGACGGAGGACATAACCACGACCTTCATTTCCAGGAAGGGCACCATCACCGATAGCAAATGAAAGAGAACGGATATGGTCTGCAATAACCTTAAAGCTCATGTTGTCGCCATCTTGGTCATAAACCTTACCAGACAATTTCTCCACTTCACGAATGATCGGCATGAAGAGGTCTGTTTCAAAGTTGGTCTTAGCCCCTTGGATAACTGCCACCAAACGCTCCAAACCAGCGCCCGTATCAATGTTCTTGTGTGGCAATTCCTTGTATTCGCTACGAGGAACAGCAGGATCTGCGTTAAATTGTGACAAAACGATGTTCCAGATTTCAATGTAACGGTCGTTTTCGATATCTTCTGCAAGAAGGCGAAGACCTATATTTTCTGGGTCAAAAGCTTCTCCTCGGTCAAAGAAAATTTCTGTATCAGGTCCAGAAGGCCCAGCACCGATTTCCCAGAAGTTATCTTCGATTGGAATTAAGTGGCTTGGGTCCACTCCCACTTCAATCCAACGGTTGTAAGAATCTTTATCATCTGGATAGTAAGTCATGTAAAGTTTCTCAGCTGGTAAGTCAAACCATTCAGGGCTTGTCAAAAGCTCATAAGCCCAAGTGATCGCTTCGTCTCGGAAGTAATCACCGATAGAGAAGTTCCCCAACATTTCAAACATAGTATGGTGACGTGCAGTCTTCCCTACGTTCTCGATGTCATTGGTACGGATCGCCTTTTGCGCATTGGTAATACGTGGATTCTCTGGGATAATAGTCCCATCAAAGTATTTCTTAAGGGTTGCTACCCCAGAGTTGATCCACAAAAGTGTTGGGTCATTTACAGGAACCAAACTCACTGATGGTTCTACAGAGTGACCTTTGGTTGCCCAGAAGTCAAGCCACATTTGGCGTACTTGTGCACTAGATAGTTGTTTCATATTGTCTCCTTATTTACTTGTTTAATGTGATTGGCTTTCCAGCATCTCCACATAGTCAATCGCGACACAGAGGGAAATGACTAGGTCTGCATAAGCGTCCTCAAGGACCGTTACGTTATAGGTAGAGGTCAGATGGAAGAGTTCCTTCTTAATTTCCGCAATCAGCTGATCGCGATCATCCAGCAATTTGAAATTCAAATCCCAGATATTGCCCTCGATACGAAGACCTAGATTATCAAACTCATACTTATCTCGCCAGAAGGTCAACTTCTTGCGAATGACAAAACTCGAGCCATCCCGAAGCTGAATCTCAAAACGAGGAAGCAAGGTCAAGATTTCTTTACTAATCTGACTGACTTGTTCACCATTAACATCATAGATGGTAAAAGTTTTGGGAATCTTAAAAAAATGATCCCTCTACCTGATAGGCGATTTCTCCCCTGTCATCCTTGATAGCGAAGCGTTCGCCTCCAAGACGAAACTTTTGTTTGACAAGAAATGTTTTCATCAACACCTCCAAAAATCAAAAGACAAGCTCATATCACGAAGGGCGAAAAACCGCGGTACCACCTTCATTCAATGAACTTGTCATTCTCTTGTTCTTATGCAATTGTATGATTGAGTAGCATGACTTCCTAGCTTAGATGGCTCGCAGCACCGCCATTTCTCTGGACTAAGACTACTGAAAATCAATTCTCAACTTTCTTATTATAACGTTTTTTTAAGCTTGCGTCAACTGGAAATGATTCTTGTGAGATAGACACTGTCATTAGTGTTTGATTTTCCCCAAAACTTACTACCATCTCATCTGCTATACATATCTTGCTATAATATTTATTTTTGCATAGCCTCGATTTCTCTATTCCTTCCTCTGATGATTCTTATTTCCAGCGTCATGCTTAGGATTGCTATTGGCTTCACAATTAGCTTATGCCCACAACGGACTTACATCTCAGATATCTGATATACCTGTCATACTCAAAATAGCTCTCTAAACCAAATGAACTATCTGTCGTATAATGTAACAATTCTAGCCCCCTGTATTTTTTCAACCTTCAATAGCTTAATGGGGGTTTGGTTCATTTCATAGTGTTTTGCACTACGCCCTTCTGGCAACTCAGCCTGTATTTTTCTTCTAAAAACTGAAACAGGATAGCAAATATCAGTGTTCTTAACCTTCTTATCATATTTATCAAACAAAAAATAAAATTCTTTATCTCTATGTTGAAAATGCAATAAATACTTTGCTTTAATCTTCGACCCAATTTTATTTGGGTCAAAATAATACAATCCCTTTAAATTAACACTTATATTTTCTAGCATCGTATAAATTAAATTCAGAGAAGTTGCTCTAGATAAAAATGCAGCCTTATGTTGAGATGTATCTTTATCTAAATCATAAAAAGTGATATGATTCCCCAAAATTTGGTTATATATCCTCTGAGCCCCATTACCATTGAAGCACTTAACTTTATCTATTCCTTTTAGTTTGTGCAAACCTATAAGATGATGAAAATTTGGTTCCGTGAAGCTTAACTCAATATATTTTTCTATAGTCTGTTTGGAGACAGTCTGAGTGATAGTAAATTTGTATTGAGTATCCATCAACGTTCTGTAACTAAGAATTAAATTTCTTAACATACTGTACCTTTTCTCAAAAAAATAAAGAGGCTATTTACACCTCTTCCTACGATATATTTATTCATCTGCTTGCGGAAAATATATAAAACCCAAATAAGCCTATCTGCGAACTACTGACCAAAACAGACCGACCAGTAATTCTTTGGCTACGCTAAAAGCGATAGTTTTCTTCTACGAATTTTATTATATTAGATTTTTAACAATTTGTCAAGCAAAATCAAAAAGCTGCTTATTATTTAAGAACGAAGTAAATCTAGTAATTTGTCATTGATTTTTTGATAATATCCAAAATAATGATCTTCAATATTAAATGTATCCTGAAGAACAAAACGTAAGGTATCTATTGTTTGATTCAATTTTTTAGAATTAACTAATTTACCATCAATTTCTGATAGTCCATGTGCAACTTTATTTCGCTCACTATTTAAACTGGTAATAACCTTAAGTGACTTAAGTAAGTCAGGAGAGACTTGATAAAAAGCTAGAATATTTTCATAAGATAAAAGGTTTAAGGTTGATTGAGGTGAGTAAATTCTTACCTCTTCATTTTCTATCCCTTTTGCTTTTTTAAATTCTAAATCAATAAAATCTAAAATCTCTTCAAAATCTTTGTATTCTTCATTTAATTTTGGTAAGGCCCCATCATATTTGATTAAATCAGGATAATCTTTTTTGATCTTTTCTTCGATGATAAATTCAACATAAGACTTTGATTTGATTAAGACATCTGCTACTTGTCCTCTCTCTTTCAAGACTTCTATCATTAAAAAGTAATTAAGGGCTTTCTTCTCAACATCTGTCAATGGATAGTCTTGAATATCTTTTAAAATAGCTTGTGTTTTAAATACTTTTACAAAGTCATTTAGAGTCGCTCGTAAAAAAGATAATTTCTTTTTAGAAAGTAAGTTATTGTATTCTTTTTTTGTAACGAGTTCTTCTGCGGCAAGATAATCATAGGAAGCTATCAGATTTCTTAAATGACGTTTGATTAAAGATTGATTAAATTTTTCAGCCTCATCTTTAATGGTACGATCTTCGTAATCCTTTTGGTTATCCTCGTTCTCGTTAAAAAGCTTCTGTTCACCTTCACTTGAAAGTGGCACATACTGTCTATTTGCTGATTTGTTAGGAGTTGCAACCTGGATAGCCTGAGTATTATAATCTTTGATTCGATTGAGGGCAAATAGAGCCGAAATAATCTGAGGCGTTCCCGAAGATAAGTTTAAGATCAATTGATGATTAGTTCCAGAATATTTTTCAACAATCTGTCCCATAACCTCATACATTTTATCAAATAGATAAACCTCATCATTTTTTAAAATCGTTGACTCAATCATCACTTCAGGATGATAATCTTCTATGGAAAAAATAGCTTTCTCAATGAGATCTTGCTTGATCAGCATCTCCTCACTATAAACTAAAACAATCTTCTCCGGTCTATAAGTGCGAGCAATATGTAACAAAGCAGCATCTCGATTATGACTAATTGGATCTGTCGTTCCCACTGCTGATATTAAAATGTTCAAACTTTCACCTCGTTACTTTAATAATTCCAATAATTCCTTATTTAATTCTTTATAGAAATTGAAATCTTTTTCATTAAATTGATACTGTTCTTTAACTAAAGCCTTGAGATTTTTTAAGACGGATCCTAACTGACGTAATTCTTCTGATTGCAATGGATCCAATCTATGAGCCAATGTATTTCGCGAAGTGTTCATGTTAATCATCGGTCTAATTTGATTATATAAAGTCCACTCTTTTTTTTCTTTGAGAATTTTACTATAATCCCAAATTCCCAAGAAATATTTTTCTGATTCATCTACATATCTATCCAATAATCCTGGATAACAGTTATCAATATAATCTTCCAAAATAAATTCAGTCAAGGTTTTAATTCTAATGAGTCCTTCACTGAAATTCCCACGTTCTTTTTGCAATTCAATTGTTAGATAAGCATTGAGAACCTTCTTCTTCTCATCACTCCATTTTCTATTTTTAAAAGTTTGGGGAATATCTTGTCTATCTAGCGCATCTACAATATCTTGCAATTTTTTACGCGCTTCTTTTAAACCAGAAAAATCTGGTAATTGATTTGCTAACTCTAGAGCTGCCTTATAGTCAAATCTCTGAATGAAATCTCGAATTGTTTTTTTAATTAAAGCATGAGAGAATTTTTCTGATTCGTCTTCTAATGTTCGATCAATGAACTCTGTTACATTATCTTCATTTGTATCAATAAGAAGATCAATATCATCTACATTTTCATGAGGAATATCTGCATTTGAATCATTCGCAGGGCTTGAAACTTGAACAGCCTTGACATTAATTCCACTAAGTCTGTTAATCACAAATAAAGATGACTTAATTTGTGGTGTCGCACTAGATAAGTTGAGAATAAATTCATCTTCTTTTGTATAGTATTCTTGAATAATGGATGAAAATTGATCAAACATTGTATCGAAGACATAAACATCATTATTAGAAATAACTGGTTGATGAATTACAATCTCTGGAAGATAAGAAGATTCAATAGAATGAAGAGCTTTTTCAATACTTTCCTTCTTATCTCTTGTTCTATCAGAAAAAACGAGAACAATTTTATCTGGTCGATATTTTCTAGCGATGTGCAATAAGGCTCCATCGTGATAATTTCTAATTGGATCTGTATCACCGACAGCGGATATCAAAATTTTCATTGTAAAATCTCCCTAATCATGAAATTCGCTTTCCCCATCTCATAGAAGGAATCGCTATTAATGATCAATTTCCGTTCTCCTTTATTGGTTTTAATGCTCTTGTCCGGCGCTTTCGTCAGTTTCAAAACACCTTTTCCAACCATCTTAGTCTTCATTCGACTATACCGTTTTTGTAAGATTCCATCCGCTTGTTCAAACAAGGTCTTTGTCCAAGCTCCACTTCCAGCTCCCAAATAGATAGGATATTGAAGATTTGGTTGAATTTTATTTTCAGGAAAATCTGATAAGAAAAAGTTTTTATATTCTTTATAGAAGGCTTGCGCTCTCTGACCTAATTCCTCAATTAGGATTCCAGCTTCCTTAGTAGTTGTAGTAATGGTGAAATTGATTTTAGTTAAGGGTGCGATTGCTTCCCTGTATAAAGGAAGAGGCTTGACAGTTAGTGATTTAGCAGAATAATCCCATTTTTGAACTAGAATAATCTGCTCATTGTTAAATGGCTCACTATCACTAACACGAATCGCATGAAACAAGTCATTAAATTCTTGCCCCTTTTTTGCTCCCCATGGAATCATTTTTTTGTTTTCTTTAGGACTTCTCCCATGAAAATCAACTGCATTCTTATTGTTCCAGTCAGGATTGGTGTTCATTAAAATAGTTCGAATAGCTCCCTTCAAGGAACTACCCGGAATATAGGGCTTCCCAAAGGCATCCCTCATAAATTTTGCTACTTCATTTATAGAACCGGATCTGGGGTTCTGGTTGTTCTTTTCTGTTTCCAGACCAGTTTCAGTAATGGTATAGCCACCAAAGGAACGTTCACTAATTCTATTGTCATTTAAGAAAGAAATCAAGCGATTATTCCTAGCACTTGGTTTTGTTTCCTGAAGAAATTGTTCAAACTTTCTATCCAGTCCCTTTTCAATCATCCGATTGTAAAACTTACCCATATCTGGGAAATAATAGCGACGATTCTCATAGATGAATTCTCGTGAAGTGTATTTCTCACCACTCCCAATATGAATGGGGGCCATAGCTAATAAGCTAAATTGAAAAACTCTATAGTCCGTTTTCATCCTTTTACCTCCATTTTCAAAAATAAGGGTTTGGCATAATTGAAGACAGCATGGGGAAAATCAAGCGGTCTTACATCAACAATTTGCCCTGCAAAGGTTTCAAAAAAGGTCGATCCGGCAGTAAACTTAAATAAGTCTTGTTTACGATAATTTTGGTTAGACACTGTACTAAAAGCAAAACCACTTGATTTGATTACAAGATAAGAACCTTGATCCATAGCCCTTGGAAGATCCTCGTCTGTTGGTAAAGAAGTCGTCAGAGTCATCACATTTCCTTGATAGGAACGAGTCAGACGACTCTCAAGATTTTCAGGAACTTCTTTGATAGTCAAATCAAAACGACCATAGCCACTTGAGCGTTTTCCTCCAATACCAGAGAACTGCAAGCTAGTCATCATCTCATCAAGCAGTGGTGACTCAGTCGCTAATACATAGAGGGCTGTATCATGCAAAAATCGGGTAGTTGCAACTTGGTAAAGCGCTCCATCAACATGAGGTTGATTCTTTGTTACGATATTAGTAACAGCATGCTCCTCATCTTCAAACAAGGCACCGTTGACATAATGATCAAAATTTTCTAGAGGGATAAATTGTAGTTTTTTTGCTAACTTAGCTTGCCGACGTACTTCCTTGACATCCTTATTTAAATCAACTTGGTCAAATTTTGGAAATCCGATGGGCTTCGGTAAGAATGGACGTGCCTTATAAGGGATGGCATCCGTTAGAACAAAATCATCCTGATTTGCTAAGGATAAAAACTCATCTAATCGTCCCATCTTATTGGCTTCAATCACAAGAGCGGAAAACAAACGGTCTGCCGAAAAAGTCATTTTTGAACTATCCAGAGTTCCTGCTCCAAAATGGGCAGAATCAAAGTCCATGATATACATCTTATAGGTCATATTAGACCTCCACAGATAGTAGTTTGTTTAATACATCAAGATTATATGTTCCAAAAACAGTAGTCGCTTTTAGGTCTTCAAAACTTACTTTACCATAGCCACGAGAACCTGAGCCACCTAGATAGTCTAACTCAAGAAGTTTCAATCCATCTAAAATGACTTTAAAATCTTCTTCTACTTGCTCTTGACTCTCATCTGTGATTTCATAAATCAATTCAAATGCAAAAGCACTTCTACGAATTGCACGTTCAATTTGTCTCGGATTTGCTTCAGCAGTAATACGGTCAATAGTATTTTCAAATTTAACTTCAGTATAACTCTTGACACCTAAAGAATCTAACTTTTCCTTGTTAATTAAGAAGGCATCTCTAAAAATGAGTCGTCCTATTTTATAGCGGTCATCTGAACTGTTTCCAAATAAACGACTAAGAATTTCTCCATCTTCTCCTGGTTTCTTAGCTAATTTTTCATTATAGACCTTAGCCAGAAGTGTACGCATTTTCCCCTTGATACTAGAACCAGGAATAATCGGTAAGTTAGTAATAGGATCCTTGATTACAGGCGAATCAGTAGCCCCAATAGCCGCAAAAGCATTGCTAGTTCCAATATGAAGTCCTGTTTCTAGACGAATTTGTGCTGTTAGTTTAATTTTAGCAAATGCCATTAATCTTTTCCTCCATAAAATTTGAAATAAGCTACTAGTGCTTCCATATAACGACAGAAACGTTGGAGACTTTCCTTATTATTGATTTCTTTTAAAATATCTAAAATTTCAGCCTTTTTCACCAAGTCTTTAACTGCAGTTTCTCGGCCTGATTGATATACAAACTGTACTCTCAAATAGGCAATTTTGTCGGCTAGCGCCTCATAATCTCTAACCTTACTTTCATCAAAAAGGGTACTTGTCAAGCTTAGTAAGTTTCTTATTTTGCTAGTTGTCAAAAGGAATGCATCAGGGTTTCTAAAATCTCTAGTGTTTCGATTCAATGATTTGATAACATTTTCTGCCTTATCAACATAATTGTCATCTGTTAAAGTAGCCATATATTAATCCTTTCTAATCTCATAAATGTATAGAAGTAAAGCTAGTTCTGCTTCATTGCGTTCCATTTCACTGCCTGTATACCAAGCAAAGAATAGGTTCTTAAATTCTTTAAATTCTGTTTTACTTTCTCTTGGTGTTAAATCTTCCAAACGCGTTAAGTAGTAGGCTAAACGCGCTACATTCATTCGGTCATAGTTTCGAAGAAGTTCAATCAACTTATAAACAAAACTCTTTCCTCGTTCATCCTGAATACTAAAGTAATGTCTAATCTTTTCCAGTTTTCCTTTATAGATATGATCTATAAATTGATCAAACTTAAAGGTATAAGCTTTATCAAACAAAGAAATACTATCCTTATCATTATCCTTGGCTGCTCCTTCCAGCTTGCCTGTTTCTTCAGCCATGATACTAACCGGAGTTTTATCTGGGAAAAGTCCGATACCTGCTGATAGGGTTAATTTACCATTCGTCCACTTGATAAATTGTTGTCGTAAGTTAATCGTAAATGCGATAATATCTTGCCATGAACCAAGGGCGAATACATCATCTCCACCAGCATAGATAATCGATATTTTTTTGTCCTTAGCAAATTGATTGATGTAAACCTTAAAGAAGAGACTCATACTTCTTGAGAAGGTTGCAGAACGAGCTAAGGTATTGTATTTTCCACCATCTTGATAAGAAAATCCAGCCATAAAAGCAGCACCTAAGTCATCTACGTCTAATCGGACAACTGCTAGACGTTTGATTCCTTGACCTGTTTGACTATCTTGGGACAGTCGAGCGTACTGATCGATATCAGCATACTTGTAGTCTCCAACAAAGACATGAGTCGCCCTCCCTATATCGGTCGCAAAGTTATTTTTGACATAGATACGATTCCAATCTTCCTTATCCAAGTCAGCATGTGAAATCCCTCTTATAAAGGCTCCCGGTCCAATTGGGAGGCCTTTTTCTTTGGTGACAATATAGTATTGTTCTTGAATTTCTTTAGAGAAGCGATAAAGACCAGCACAAATCTGGCAGATTTCTTGGTCATTAAAGGTCGTCATATCTTGTACTGAGTGGCAAATCGTACACTCTCTCTGAGCACTTTGACCACCTCGGTTCAACTCCAAGAGCGTTTGAACATCATAGCGAGAGATTTTCTTCTTAGAAATCATGCGACTAGTCGCTTGGTAAACTTTCCTATATCTTGCCAAGGATGTCATGATGTCATTAGCAGAAAATGAACTCCAGCCAAAAGCAACATACAAACGTGTCTGGAAGTTCTTTAGCAAAAATTGGTTAAATTCTTCTTCAAAGGCCTCTAACGCTGCCTTTGTTTTTGCTGTATTTGCCAAGATAAAGTAGGCATGGCCACCACCTACATAGAGAAGGTTGGCTCTTGTCAATTCCAATTTTTCTAGTAGGCTGTCAGCGATATGTTCCCCCATAAAATCCAGATAGAGGGAGCGAGCTTTGAGTTGCTTGGCTGCCCCAGCCGTCGCGATATTATAGATGAAATCTTGAATCCCTGATAAGTCAAAGCTAGCTAGTAGAAAAGTTTCCTTATCATAGAAGGATTCTTGCTCATGGAAGAGTTCTTTTTGATAGTCTGAATCATTTTCAGCTGTCATATACTCCTGAATAGCCGAGGCAAAACCTGCTGTTAGACGACTATGAGTCGCCAAGGAAATATCCGCCAATTCCTGGATCTTAGTTGAAGTCGGTACATAGGATAGGTGGGCTTCATAGAGATTCAAAAGGGCGTCAATCTGAGATGAATCAAAATCCCAGTTCTTGATTTCCTTTTCAATGGTATCCAGTAGTCTGCTATAGTCAGACTGAGAAACTGACTCTTTTGCTTTTTGAGCATAGTTCGGGTCCCTATCCAGCTCTAAACTTTTGATGGGCAAGAAACGCTGGCTATAGACATCTGAAAAGACATTAAAGACATCAGCTTGGTTTCCCAAGTCATCTCCCTTGTTTGACGCAAGGCTTTGCCCCGCCTTCAGATTAGAAGCAATCTTGGCTGCAAGGTCGGTTATATAAAGTGGACTATCAGTGGGCAGATTGGCTTCTACTCCTTTTAAATCGTCAAAGGCAAGGTGTTGAGCGATTGCTTCATTATCTGAAAAACGTCTGAACCACTCAGCTCCAAGGCTAGTAGAATCTTTTATGTCCTTACCAGAACGCTGAAGTAGCCTGCCAATATCATGTAATAGCGCTCCATAAACTAAATCAATCTTTTCTTTCTTCAAGCTCTATTCCTCCCATTCCTAGGCTGGTTTTCATACCCAGTCCAGCATACTCTCCAAATTTTAATAACATATTTGCATAAGCCTTGAGGGTGCTAGGTCCTGTTATCTTAAAGGTTAACCTTCCCTTAAAGGCAGGGATATTTTTGCCGTGGACCTTAAAGTAACTCGTCTCCATTCGGTAACTGGTTATCCGACTATGGGACGTCAGATAGTCCAAGGTCTCCTCTTCGATGTCTCCCCGATTCTCAACTAGTCGTCCATACTTCATCATCAGACTTTGAAATATTAAACGCAGGGTAGGAAAGAGCACATACTCGCCCTGGGAACGAAATCCAGTCGGTGTTTGAAATTGAATAGTAAAAAAGGACTGGTCTTGGTTTTGATTAAAGAGGTCAAACAGTTCCTCTGGACTCAAATCTTGCATGGTCATACTTTGAACCGTCAGAGTTGCTAGCCCATGTAGGTCAACTTTTTTCAACTCCAACATTGGGGGTAGGATCTGCTTGATGGCATCCTCTGTCAAAAGATGAACCGTCCAAGTCGTCTGCTCCTTTTGATGGATAACTTTCATAGAGTAGGGATTGGTCTCTTGTTCATGAAGCCAGTCCACATAGTCTGGCTCTAACTGCTCCATCAAAAATCCATGAAATTTGGTTGCCAAATCGATGGGTGACTGGTCAATCCGCTGAAAGGATAAACTAATTCTTTTCATAGGCCTCCTTTATCAATCGTGCTTAGCTTTCAAGCTATCTTTTTTCGTTCTTGTTATGTAATAAGGAAACAGGTCCCCTCGCGAGGTAGATAGGGATCTATACGGGTGTTTGATTGCCCAGGAATTGAGATTGAGGAGTTTCCGTCCCCTGCCGAGGTGAATTGAGTATTTTACAGCAATAAGTTCGGTGAGTTATGCGCAGGGTATCTCAAATTTCCGTCCCCTACCGAGGTAGATAGGTTCTTATACACATTAACATTTCTAACTCATGATAAAGAAAATGTTAAATAGTTTCCGTCCCCTCGCGAGGTGAATTGGGTGTCTTACTTGGGTTACTGTAAACGGTGCAGGTAGCATTATCACGTTTCCGTCCCCTTGCGAGGTAGATAGGGAGATATACAAATCGAACTCATACAATCAACAGGACTCAAAGACAAATTTCCGTCCCCTACCGAGGTGAACATGGTGTTCTACTTGATACACTCAAAGAAATCGCTGATAAAATTGCGTTTCCGTCCCCTCTCGAGGTGAATAGGGTGTCTTACAGACCCAATTTTCACTGGTAACGATATCTGTTACGAGTTTCCGTCCCCTCTCGAGGTAGATAGGTTCTTATACAACTTGGTGTGCTAATTGAGCATTACAATGGAAAGGTTTCCGTCCCCTCTCAAGGTGAACATGGTGTTCTACAAATCCCTGACTTGCTCATGTACTACAATTTAGGAAAGTTTCCGTCCTCTACCGAGGTGCGTAGGGTGTTCTACAATTTAGATGTTTCAATTTACGCTAAACCTGAATTGTTTCCGTCCCCTCGCGAGGTAGATAGGTTCTTTTACTCAATTGCAAAGTGTTCAAAGACATGCCGCTTAATGAGTTTCCGTCCCCTTGCGAGGTAGATAGGTTCTTTTACTAGAAATGGCTTTGTCGCAAAATCTCCAGAAGAAATGGGTTTCCGTCCCCTTGCGAGGTGAATTGGGTGTTCTACGACAGAAAAAAATCGAAGGAATCAAGCTAACAAAGTTGTTCCCGTCCCCTCTCGAGGTAGATAGGTTCTTATACAAAAAAATTTTCAAAACATTTTATTCAAATTATTTGCTGTTTCCGTCCCCTCTCGAGGCAGATAGGTTCTTATACAGTTGCGGAATTAGTTACAAATGTAGACGACTCTGCAGAGTTTCCGTCCCCTCTCGAGGCAGATAGGTTCTTATACTTTGTTAGAACTGACATCTATGAAGATGTAGTTGTTTCCGTCCCCTCTCGAGGCAGATAGGTTCTTATACCCCATATTTTGTGGTTGGATTTAAAAACAAACACAAGATATAACCTATTTGGAAACTAATTATAGTATACCATAAATTGTAAGAGTTTTCACATCAAAAAAACAAACAATCTGCATCTTCTAGCTCTCTATCATCGGTATTCAAACGAATAGTCTCTTCTCGATTCCCAACATAGACAATAATGTTATCAAATTCGCTAGGATCATAAAAATATTCCAATTCTCGAATCAAGACTTGATAACTAGCCTTCTCCAAATCAATTTCAAAACAAGAGCGTTGGACTCTCATCCCAAATCCTTCTAACAATTTAGCTAATCTTAATCTTCTTTTATTGCTAATAATATCGTAGATTATCAGACAAAAGAGGGATTTCTTTTTAGCAAATTCCTTTTCTTCTCCTGATAAATGATAATATAATCCCATCACTCTTCCCCTGTATAGGCTGTTACATACAAATGACTATCCTTCTGTTCAAAAGCTCGAATCAAGCGCTTAATCTGCTGGTCAGCCGTGTAAAAGAAAGAATAGCGCTTTTTATCCAGCTCGATATACTGATGTATCTCTAGCATCCTCCCTCTCATAGCTAGAAGAAATACTTTCCTTCCCTCATCTTTTAAAATAAAAGTACCATCAGCCTTTGTTTCAAAATGCTCATCTTTTAAACTCTCTTCCAAAATCAATTGCATGATAGTATTATCTACAATGACTGGTCTCCACTCCTCCATCAAATCGCTCGCAAGACAAGCGTGATGACCATGGCTATGATGTAGGACACCAAATCCATAACTTAAGCCATTTTTCCGTATCAAACCCAAGAAGCAAGAGTAAAGAATGGAGTAGCCAAAATTTAGTAAACAATTGAAAGAATCCGTAGCAGGCCGCCTCCTACGACCGTAAAAACGAAAAGAATCTGGTACTAGTAAGCTCAGATAGTAAAAACAAGATTTCTCAATACGACCTTCATACCCCATTATCTGTGAGATGGACTCGGTCTCCTTTATTTTTTGGAGAGTTAAATGAAAACGTCCAAAATCATCTACTGACAAGATTCCATCTTGATTATAGCTTTTCAACAAGGAAAGTTGATGCTTAACTTTAGCAGATACGATTTCCTTTGAAAGAGCTAGACAAAAGTCTTGGTCTAGGCAAGCCCGGACTTGTTTCTCTTGCTTATCAAAGTCTTCTTGACGATAAGAATCTAAACAAGCCAAAAATTTTCCCTCGCTAGAAAAATAGTAGACATTAATATTCTCCCTTGCTAAAGCTTTCAATAATTGCGTACTTATTTGAGCCTGACCAAAAATTAAAAGATTGTCTACAAGGTAGATGGATACTTCTCTCTCGATTTCTCGCTGACCATTTTTTATGATGATTTTCTGATTGGATAGTCCTAAAAAGTAGTCAGATTTTTGTATAAATAAATCACTCATCTATCACTTTTCCTCCTCAAATCATAAAGGATACTAGTCTATCACTTTTCAAAAAATTGTCAACTATTTTTTGTACTTTTTTAAAAGAAAAAACGAACCAGCTTGACTGATTCGTTTTCTTACATCTAACTCCTACTTCCGATACATTTTAAACTGTAGGAAGAGATCGCTATATTTTCCTGTCCATTTATGGTCAAATTTCTCATAAACTTCTAGGTGTTTCATGGTTTCAGCATCTGGATAGAAGGCTTTATCTTCTTTTTTCTCCTCTGGGAGTAATTCCTTAGCTGGTAGGTTTGGTGTTGAATATCCGACATACTCCGCATTTTTGAGAGCATTTTCGGGTTTTAACATAAAGTTGATAAAGTCATAGGCTGCATCTTGGTTTTTGACTGTTTTGGGAATGACCATATTGTCGAACCAAAGGTTGCTGGCCTCGGTTGGAACCACATAGCGTAGATTTTCATTTTTTTCCAGCATTTGGCTGGCTTCACCAGAGAAGGTCACGCCGATAGCAGCATTGTTCTGAATCATGTAACCCTTCATCTCGTCCGCCACAATAGCCTTGATATTTGGAGTCAACTTGTAGAGCTTGTCCACTGTCTCTTCCAACTGATGGGTATCCTTGGAGTTGAGGCTGTAGCCTAGCGAATTGAGTCCTAGTCCCAGTACCTCACGCGCCCCATCAAAGAGCATGATAGAATTCTTATACTCTGGCTTCCAGAGGTCATCCCAATGCTCAGGCGCTTCAACGACCATGGTTTCATTGTAGACAATTCCCAAGGTTCCCCAGAAATAAGGAATGGAGAATTTATTGCCTGGGTCAAAGGACTGGTTGAGGAACTCTGGTCCGATATTTTCGATTCCTTCAAGTTTTGAATAATCAAGCGGAACTAAGAGGTCTTCGTCCTTCATCTTGTTAATCATGTATTCACTAGGAATGGCAATATCGTAGGTCGTTCCACCCTGCTTAATCTTGGTATACATGGCTTCGTTGGAGTCAAAGGTCTCGTACTGGACTTGGATTCCTGTTTCTTCTGTGAATTGCTCCAAGAGTTCTGGATCGATATAGTCACCCCAGTTGTAGATAACCAATTTTTGACTATCTCTGCTATTGATTTTACTGTCTAGATGAGTCGCAATTCCCCACAAGACCAGAATAATGGCTACAATTCCTGCTAAAAATGAATAGAGTTTTTTCATGCTTGCTCCTCCTTCTCACGTGAGATAAAGTAATATCCAACAACTAGGATAATACTAAAGAGAAAGACGAGGGCAGACAGGGCATTGATTTCTAGCGAAATCCCCTTACGAGCACGAGAGTAAATCTCGACCGAGAGGGTTGAAAAGCCATTTCCCGTTACAAAAAAGGTCACAGCAAAGTCATCTAGCGAATAGGTGAAGGCCATGAAATAACCTGCAATGATAGACGGAGTCAGGTAAGGAAGCATGATTTCCTTGAACATCTGAAATTGACTGGCACCAAGGTCATAGGCCGCATGAATCATATCGCCATTCATTTCCTTGAGACGAGGCAAGACCATTAAGACCACGATAGGAATCGAGAAGGCCACGTGACTAGATAGAACAGTCAAAAAGCCAAGTGAAAACTTGAGTTGGGTAAAGAGAATCAAGAAGCTGGCACCAATCATAACATCAGGCGCAACCATGAGGATATTATTGAGTGATAGAAAGGCTTCTTGGTATTTCTTACGAGACTGGTAGATATAAATAGCTCCAAAAGTCCCGATAATGGTCGCTATCAAAGCTGATAAAAAGGCCAAGAAAAAGGTCTGAGTCACAATCAACATGAGACGACCATCACCAAACATGGTTTTAAAATGGCTCAAGCTAAAGCCTGTAAAGCTATTCATGTCGTTTCCTGCATTAAAGGCGTAACCAATCAAGTAAAAAATCGGCAGGTAGAGGACAAGAAAGACCAATCCCAGATAAAGGTTGGCAAATTTTTTCATCGTTCTCTCCTTTCCTTGGTCACCCACATGGTGATGAACATGGTCAGAATGAGAATCACACCGATGGTTGAACCCATACCATAGTTGTCATTTGTCAGGAAGTTCTGCTCAATGGCTGTCCCCAGTGTAATAACGCGGTTCCCACCAATCAAACGGGTCAGCATGAAGAGACTCAAGCTAGGAATAAAGACAGACTGAACTCCACTTCTCACACCGTTCATCGATAGAGGAAAGATGACATGTCGGAAAGTCTCCCACTTGGTCGCACCAAGGTCGTAACTAGCATTGATGAGATTGTTATCCATATCGTCCAAGACATTGAAAATCGGCAAAATCATAAAGGGAAGCTCGATGTAGCTTGCGACAAAGATAAAGGAGAAATCGGTAAAGAGCAATTGCTGTGAACCGATTCCGATAAATTCCAAGAATTGGTTAATAGAGCCATTCTGACCAAAAATTCCGATAAAGGCATAGGCTTTAAGGAGCAAATTGATCCAAGTAGGCAGGATAATCAGCATGAGCCAGAGTTGACGGTGCTTGAGACGGGTCAAAAAGAGGGCTGTAGGATAGCTGATAAGGAGGGTTACAAAGGTCACAATTCCTGCATAAAGCACTGAGTTAAAACTCATTTTTAGATAGGTCAAGTTTTGTGACGCAAAGTAAGATTTATAGTTTTCTAAACTAAACTGGCCTTCGATGTTGAAAAAGGATTGACCGAAAATCAAGACCAAGGGTGCTAACACAAAGAGGGTAATCCAAAGCATGTAGGGCACTACAAAGAGTTTAGAGCTTGTTTTCTTCATCTCTTTCCTCCTCGATTGCATTGATTAGACCTGCTTCTTGCTCTTCGATTTCCACATACTCCTCGATACGAGCATCGAACTCTTCTTCGGTTTCGTTGAGACGCATGATATGGATATCCTCTGGTTCAAAGTCCAGACCGATTTCCTCACCCACGATGGCCTTACGAGTTGAGTGGATCATCCATTCATTTCCGAGTTCGTCATAGGCGATGATTTCATAGTGAACCCCACGAAAGAGCTGGGTATCAACCTTAACTTGGAGTTTGCCTTCTTCAGGAAGGGTAATGCGTAAGTCCTCTGGACGAATCACGACTTCAACAGGCTCATTTGGTTTCATCCCACCATCGACCGCTTCAAAGCGTTTGCCGTTAAACTCAACCAAGTAGTCCTCAATCATGGTTCCTGGCAAGATGTTTGACTCGCCGATAAAGGTGGCAACAAAGTGATTGATTGGCTCATCGTAGATATCTACTGGTGTTCCAGACTGGACAATCTCGCCATCATTCATGACAAAAATCCAGTCACTCATGGCCAGTGCTTCTTCCTGATCGTGAGTGACAAAGACAAAGGTAATGCCCAATCGTTGTTGCAGTTCACGCAGTTCGTACTGCATGTCTGTTCTTAATTTCAAGTCCAGAGCTGATAAAGGCTCATCCAGCAAGACCACACGGGGTTGGTTGATGATAGCACGGGCAATAGCCACACGCTGGCGTTGTCCTCCAGAGAGTTTACGGATGGAACGTTTTTCGTACCCTTCCAACTGAACCATCTTGAGAACTTCCGCTACGCGTTTCTCGATTTCTTTCTTGTCAATCTTGCGCAAGCGGAGTGGAAAAGCAACATTTTCAAACACATTCATATGTGGAAACAAGGCATAGGATTGGAAGACCGTATGGACGTCACGCTTGTTGGTTGGGATGTCATTGATGCGGACACCGTCCAGCAAAATATCTCCTGTCGTCGCATCTAGCAAACCTGCAATGATGTTTAGGATAGTTGATTTCCCTGAACCAGATGCGCCTAGAAGAGTATAGAACTTCCCTTCTTCCAACTCAAAGTTGATATCTTTGAGAACCTTGGTGTTGCTGTCTTCAAAAACTTTCGAGACGTTTTTGAATTCAATAATTGGTTTTTTCAATTGTCATTTATTCCTTCTTTTTCATAGATTAACAGATCAGGGCTCTGTCAGGCCGCTACTACCTCGTGTAGGAGACTGAACTGCCTACATTCTTCTGCACTGACGATAGGCTTTCACCCCCTTTCCATGATATAGCAGCAGCTTTTCAACTACAGCTTTCTACTTGCTTTCCCCTAAAATACGGACTTCCCTCTCAAGGGTAACACCGGAGTGTTCCTTGACTTTTTCGATAACAGACTCAATCAAGTCCTCGTAGTCTTTAGCCGTTCCGTCTGCGACATTGATCATAAATCCTGCGTGCTTTTCAGACACTTCTACGCCACCGATACGATAGCCTTTCAAGCCAGCTTCTGAAATTAATTGACCTGCAAAATGCCCTACTGGACGCTTAAAGACCGAACCACAAGATGGGTATTCTAAAGGTTGTTTAAGTTCACGTAGATGCGTCAAACGTTCCATTTCTTGCTTGATGACCTGATGAGTTCCTGGAGCTAGAGCAAATTTAGCTGACAAGACAACTGCACCAGATTCCTGAATGGCTGAATGGCGATACCCGAAAGCCAAGTCCTGGGCAGACAGGGTCTCGATTTCTCCATCCTTGGTCAAGACCTTACAAGACTGTAAGATATGGGAAATCTCGCCACCATAGGCACCCGCATTCATAAAGACAGCACCACCGACACTTCCAGGAATACCACAAGCAAACTCAAAGCCAGTCAAACTATGACGAAGGGCAATGCGAGTTGTTTCAATCAGGTTAGCACCAGCTTCAGCTTCAATGGTATAGCCATCAACGGAAACATTATTGAGCTTGTCACACAAGATGACAAATCCACGAATCCCACCATCACGAACGATGATGTTGCTAGCATTTCCAAGAACCATCCAAGGGATATCTGCTTGATTGGCAAATTTGACAACGCGAGCCAACTCAAAATGATTTCGTGGAAAGACCAGATAATCAGCCTCTCCACCTACTTTTGTATAACTATAGCTATGCAAGGGTTCCTTGAAACGGATATCAATCCCTTCTAAGATTTCAAGCATGTTTTCTTTTACTGACATGACACTCTTCCTTTTACAAAATTCATTCCATTATACCATTTTTAAGACCATTTGACGACCCTAAAAAAATCTTGGGCTTATTTTAAACAAAAAAAGAGGTTTCCCCCTTTTTCTTATGATTTTTTGCAAAAGATTGCCTTTGTTCCATAGGCAACCAGGATCAGTTCAACTAGTAGAATAACTTCAACCAAGACTGGACTTGTAATCCATCCTACTTGAGCTAGAGATGGTGCCATGTCAAAGAAGGCATGTAGTCCATAGGCCGCTAGGAGATAAATCCATTTCTTCTGGCGAACAGCTTGGTAAACCCAAACTGTCAAAAGCAATTGGAATCCTAGCGCCAAGATTCTCTCAAAACCAAGCAAATAAATCTGCCAGACTGATAGCGACTGAATAGTTTTCAACATATTTTCAGACAGCAATTGCATAACTTGTGGATTTTGCGTTTGAACTGCTGAGAGAACGATGTAGAGATTAATCAAACTAGTAAGACCTAGGAAAATCAACTCCAAACCACCATGCCCCAATCCATAAGCCAAGGCATCTGCCTTTTCCAAACTTCTCTTTTTCTCCAACCATTTGAAGAAAATAAGACGAGCAGTTTCCTCAAAAAATGCTGCCATGACTAGGCCATAGATGATATAGAGAAGTGGATGATCCTGCAAGAGGGCAATACTACCGTCTTTTTGAGGATGCAAAACTAAGATATGCACCAGTTTTTCTAAAATCTGTGAAGAGACAAAGAAAGCAACAGCTCCCAAGCCCAAGACAGCTAGATTAATCTGGTATTTCTTTTTGGCATACCAAATGCTTCCTAGCAAGATAACCAGCAACAGCACCATGGTAATGATAATATGAATGGTCATTTTCTTCTCCTATTCCGCCTTTTCAATATCTTTTTTCATCTCGTCAACATTGAACTTAGCAAACAAGTATTGACGATCTTGGACTGGGAAACGTTGGTCCAACTGATCAACAGCTCCCACCTCGATAATGCCTTCCTTGATGACAAAGTCCATAACATGCCCACCGAAGGTCAAGTCATCTGATATAAAGTGTAGATGATAGCCTGCCACACTGACCCCATGAAAAATCTCTGGCGTCCAGAAACCAACGATGTTCCCTGCCACATTGTCGCGACTATATTCAGGTTGATGGGTTGCGACATCAGCAAACTTGGTATCTGGTGTCGACTTGGGAATCATGCGCACATGCATATGTGAAAATTCCCCACGAATCTTGATAGAGCGGAAAAGATTTTCCCCATCATAATAAGACTCGATTCGCTCTTCCAATTCCTTATCTGTCATCTCAAAGCGCTGGCGGAAAATGACCTCTGCCTGATGCGGTACTACTGCTGCATAAGGAATAAGGGCATCTGGTGACACTTCCACAATCTCTGGTTGGTCTCCTGATCCTTTGGCCTGATAAGCCTTGCCATCCAAGACAATCAATTCCCCATCAATAGAGTCCAAGGTTCCCAAACCAAGGTCACCATGCTCTAGCAATTCTCCTACTGTCATAGTACCACCATAGAGGCCGGCCATCAAGGCTCCTAGGGTATTGTATTGAAATAATTTCACTGGTTCCTGCACGTTCTTATCCATTCACTTTCTTGTCTGTTATTCTATAAATGTTACTCCTAAGTATACCACATTTAGCTTTATATGTGAACGAGAGAAACACTCTATACATTGCCAAGAAGGAAAAAAAAGGGTACAATGTAACAAAATCAAGGGAGGTCTGGAATGAAGAAACAAAGCAAGTACCAAGAGGTTATTTCCTATCTGAAAAATGGTATCGAGTCTGGACGCTTTCCAACGGGAAGTCGCCTGCCTTCTATCCGTCAACTGAGCCTTGACTTCCACTGTAGCAAGGACACTATTCAACGCGCCCTACTGGAATTACGGCACGAACAATACCTCTATGCCAAGCCCCAGAGTGGCTACTATGTCCTAGAACAAGGGCAACACCAGGATCTAGAAATCGAGGTTCCCGATGAACACGCCAGTGCCTATGACGATTTCCGACTCTGTGTCAATGAAACCTTGATTGGCCGAGAAAACTACCTTTTTAACTACTATGACAACCAAGAAGGTTTAGAAGACTTAAGACAATCAATTCATAAACTCCTCTTTGACCAAGCTCTCTACTGCAAAGCTGATCAACTTGTACTGACTTCTGGAACCCAACAAGCCCTTTTTATCCTCTCTCAAATTTCCTTTCCTAGCCAAGCTAAGGAAATCTTGGTGGAACAGCCGACCTACCATCGAATGAATCGCCTCTTGATTGCTCAGGGTCTGGACTATCAAACGATCGAACGAGGCATTGATGGGATTGACTTGGAAGAACTGGAAGGCCACTTCAAAACAGGTAAAATTAAATTTTTCTATACCATTCCTCGTTTTCACTATCCTCTGGGGCATTCCTATTCAGAGCAGGACAAACGGGCTATTCTTGACTTAGCTGCCAAGTATGGAGTCTATATCGTAGAGGACGACTATCTGGGGGATTTGGACTCTAAAAAGGGCCAGACCTTCCACTATCTAGATACAGAGGAGCGCGTCATTTATATCAAGTCCTTCTCAACCAGCCTCTTTCCAGCCCTGCGGATAACAGCACTCATCCTTCCAAATACTATCAAGGAAGCATTTGTGGTCTACAAAAATATCCTAGACTACGATAGCAACCTCATTATGCAAAAGGCCCTGTCACTCTATATTGACAGTCAATTATTTGAGAAAAATCGGCTAGCTCGCTTATCCAATCAGGAAGCTTACCAAAAACAAATCGAGGAAAGACTAGCTAACACTCCTTGTCCCCTTCCTCATTTTCCCCTACACGATGGTTTATTACTAGACCTGAGACAGTATTCTAAAATCGCTAGTCTCAAACACAGCCAACTGGGCTTAGACTTCTTTGAAGAGGCTTACTTGGATGCCTGCCCTTATCAATTTGCCAAGGTGTCCTTAGACAATCTGGAAAAGGTTTTAAACTATTTAAAAGCAGAATTGGAATGACTTCCAACTCTGCTTTTTTCTTATTGTTCAACTTCTGTTAAGGTTGCCGCTTTTTCAAGATATTTTTGGTAGGTACCGTCATCCTTGAGTTTTTGGATGACCTTGTCCACCACTTCTTTCAAATCAGCACTATTTTTTCTAAGGGCAACTGCATTAGCTTCGCCGTCCTTCATCTTCAAGCTGACAGTTGCGACAGCTAGGTCTGCATTTTTAGCGGCATAGCTAAGGGCAACAGGCTCATCCATGTGAACAGCATCTACTTTTCCAGCCTGTAATTCATTAACAGCTTCACCCATATTAGTTAGAGAAGTCAGCTGAGCTTTTGGCAATTGTTCCTTGACCATAGACTCTGGAACAGTCCCTTTTTGGGCTGCAATATTAGCACTTTCAAGGCTAGTTAAATCCTTGTATTTTTCTACATCAGACTTACGAACCAAGAAACTAATCTTGTTTTCATAGTAAGGGATTGAAAAATCAAAGACTTCTTTTCTCTCATCAGTAGCGCTAATTCCTGCAACCGCTAGGTCAGCCTTCCCAGTTTGAAGACTGGTCAAGACATTGTCAAAACTCATGCTTGAAATTTCCAACTTCACCCCAAGTTCATCTGCGATAGCTTGGGCCATGTCAATATCCGCACCGACTACCTGATTTTTCCCGTCAACTAAAGACTGAAATTCAAAAGGTGCATAGTCAGGACTAGTCGCCACAACTAATTTCCCCTTTTGCTTAATGGCCTCAACAGCTGACTGAGACTCATTAGAACCCGACTGACAAGCTACTAAGAAGAAACTTGCAAGAAAACTACATAAAACAAATATCCATTTTTTTGATTTCATAAATAAACAACCTCTCTGTTAATTTTGTATAATTATAACGCTATCCAAGTTGCTTGTCAAGTATTTTTCTTACATTTTCATAAAATATATTTACTAAAAAATAGAAATACAGTGGTTAGTTTATCTATCTATTGGGAACTTATTTTCAAAAAAATCATTTATCATATCTTGATGCTGCTGGTTTACAATTGCAATATTTTGTATGTCACTATGATCAAAAAATCCTAATTCTAAAGTTTCATCACTTGTAAAAAAATTTGTAGAGATAGAAGTTTCAGATGAAACTAAATACAAGATTGTAAGAACTTGAGCCTCATCACCATTCGGATAACTGTCTGAATATTTTGTATAAACATTTAAGAGTTTTTCCACCCTCACTTCGACTCCTGTTTCTTCATAAAACTCTCGCACTAAAGCTTCTAAAGCCGATTCTCCTAATTCAAGAGCACCACCTGGTAATCCCCACGTTCCTTTATCTGCTCGTTTTTGTAATAAAATTTTTCCTGATTGACTTAATATTCCACAGGTAAAATTTAAAATAATTTTATCTTTTCCAACTTTTTTTCTGATATTCTGTATGTAGTTCATTATTCACCTCTGACAAAGTAAACTATCTATACAATGAAAGCTTACTGTATTAAAAAGTAAGCTTTCACAATAATTTTATCCTTTGAATACTTTATAGTTCGACAATCTTACCTGTTTCAAAGTAAACAACCCATTCACAGATATTTTTGGCATAGTCTCCAATACGTTCCAAGAAGGCAATCACTTGGAAGTAATCACGACCTGTAACAATGGCATCAGGATTTTTTTTGATTTCTTCTGTAGCCAAGTCACGAATACTATCAAAGTAATGGTTGATTTTTTCATCCATTGCTGCTACTTCATAGGCCTGGTCTACTGAACCATTCAGATAGAGTTCTAGGGCTGCTTCAACGAAGTTCTTGACATCGCGACCCATTCTCTTGATTTCTTCTTCAACAGCTGGGATACGTTGCTCCCCCTTCATACGAATGGCTGCTCTTGCAATGGAAACGGCATGGTCACCCATACGTTCCAAGTCAGATACAGCCTTCAAGACTGTCAAAACAGTACGCAAGTCTTGAGAAACCGGTTGTTGAAGGGCAATCATTTCAAATGATTTCTTCTCCAATTTCACTTCGTATTCGTTCACTTCTGCATCGTCTTCGATGACTTCTTTGGCCAAATCACGGTCATGCGTAACAAAGGCACGCACTGTCCGATTGATTTGGGATAGCACTTCTTGTCCCATAGCATAGAACTGGTTGTGCAATTTCTCTAAATCTTCCTCAAATTGAGAACGTAACATCATTTATCTCCTTATCCAAATTTTCCTGAAATATAATCTTCTGTTTCCTTGTGTTGTGGGTTGAGGAACATCTTCTTGGTATCGTTAAACTCGATCAGATCTCCATCTAGGAAAAATCCTGTCTTGTCAGAAATACGAGAGGCTTGTTGCATGGAACGCGTAACCAAGAGCATGGTGTATTTATCTTTTAAACCATACAAGGTTTCCTCAATCTTACCAGCCGAGATAGGGTCCAGAGCTGAAGTCGGTTCATCCAAGAGAATGATTTTAGGACTGGTTGCCAAGACACGAGCAACACAGACACGTTGTTGTTGTCCACCTGAAAGCCCGATAGCTGAATCATGCAGGCGATCCTTGACCTCATCCCAGATAGAAGCTCGTTGCAAGGCTTTTTCTACTGCTTCATCCAGAACCTGCTTATCCTTAACTCCATTGATACGAAGCCCGTAAACAACATTTTCGTAGATAGACATAGGGAAAGGGTTCGGTTGTTGAAAGACCATACCGATTTCCTTCCGCAATTCAACTGTATCTGTACGCGGGCTGTAAATGTTGTGGCCGTTATAAACCACTGAACCAGTTGTGGTTACCTCTGGATTAAGATCCCCCATGCGGTTGATAGCCTTTAGGAGGGTTGATTTCCCTGATCCAGATGGACCGATCAAGGCTGTAATTTCCTTGGGTTGGAAAGATAGGGAAACACTATTCAAGGCCTTTTTTTGATTGTAGTAAACGGACAGGTCTGACACCTGTAAAATCGCTTCTGTCATACTGTTTCCTTTCTATCCAAAGTGTCCTGTTACGTAGTCATTGGTTGACTGTAGTTTGGCATTTTGGAAAATATTAGAGGTCTTATCGTACTCGATCAAGTCACCCAAGTAGAAAAATCCTGTGTAGTCACTAGCACGCGCAGCCTGCTGCATACTGTGGGTCACGATGATGATGGTAAAGTCCTTCTTCAATTCCAACATGGTTTCTTCCAGCTGGGCTGTCGCAATCGGATCCAAGGCTGATGCCGGTTCATCCATCAAAAGGATATCTGGTTTAACAGAGATAGCACGAGCGATACAGAGACGTTGCTGCTGACCACCTGATAGTGTCAAGGCCGACTTGTGCAAATCGTCCTTGACCTGGTCCCAAAGGGCAGCCTGACGGAGAGAGGTTTCCACAATTTCATCCAAGACTTGCTTGTCCTTAACTCCTGCACGTTCATGGGCAAAAGTGATGTTACGGTAGATAGACTTGGCAAAGGGATTTGGTCGTTGGAAGACCATCCCGATGTGTTTACGCATTTCATAAACGTTGATTTCTGGACGGTTGACATCAATCCCTTGATAGAGAATTTGACCTGTTACCTTAGCAATATCAATGGTATCATTCATGCGATTGAGACTGCGGAGGTAGGTTGATTTTCCTGAACCAGAAGGGCCAATTAAGGCCGTAATTTTATTTTTTTCAAATTGCATATCGATGCCCTTGATGGATTCATTTTTACCGTAGTAAACATGTAAATCCTTAGTAGAGAGGGCCACTTTCTCTTCAGGAAAGGTGATGATATGCTTTTCATCCCAATTATATTTTGACATGGCTTCTCCTTTAGGCAGCGGTTAATTTCTTATGTAGGTAGCTTCCGAGTTTGCGGGCTCCAAAGTTAAAAATGAGGATAAAGATGAGGAGCACAGCTGCAGAACCTGCTGATACGATTGTGCCATCAGGAATGGTTCCTTCACTATTGACTTTCCAGATGTGGACAGCCAAGGTTTCTGCTTGACGGAAGATAGAGATTGGGCTAGTTACACTGAGAATATTCCAGTTAGACCAGTCAAGAGCTGGAGCGGATTGTCCTGCAGTATAGATCAAAGCAGCCGCCTCACCAAAAATACGACCAGAAGCTAAGACGACCCCAGTCACAATACCTGGAAGAGCTTCTGGAATGACCACATGGACCACTGTCTCCCAACGAGAAATCCCAAGGGCCAAACCAGCCTCACGTTGCGTATGGTGAACGTGTTTCAAGCTGTCCTCAACATTTCGAGTCATCTGAGGCAAGTTAAAGACTGTCAAGGCCAAGGCACCTGAAATAATTGAAAATCCATACTCAAACTGAACTACAAAGATCAAGTAACCAAAGAGACCCACAACCACTGATGGCAGTGAAGACAAGATTTCAATACAGGTTCTGACAAAATTGGTCACAGGACCTTTTTTAGCATATTCAGCTAGGAAAATCCCAGCCCCCATAGACAAGGGAACAGAGATAATCAAGGTAATAACCAAAAGGAAGAAGGAATTATAGAGCTGAATTCCAATCCCTCCGCCTGCTTGGTAAGAAGATGATTTGCCAGTCAAGAAAGACCAAGAGATGTGGGGCAAACCACGAACCAAGATATAAAGAATCAAGGATGCCAAGATGGCAACGATAATTCCTGCAATTGAGTAGAGGACAGCTGTTGCAATTTTATCTAATTTCTTAGCGTGCATAGTTTTTCTTTCCTCTTTCTTTCGTAATCAATTTAATCACACTGTTGAAGGCCAAACTCATCAAAAGCAAGACTAAGGCCAGTGACCAGAGAACGTTATTGTCAACGGTTCCCATAACAGTATTTCCGATACCCATGGTCAAAACAGAGGTCAAGGTCGCAGCAGGTGTTGTTAGTGAAGTTGGGACTACGGCTGAGTTTCCGACCACCATCTGAATGGCTAGAGCTTCACCAAAGGCACGCGCCATCCCAAAGACCACCGCAGTAAAAATCCCTGAACGCGCCGCCTTCAAGGTCACGCGCCAGATGGTTTGCCAGCGAGTGGCTCCCATAGCCAAACTAGCTTCACGGTAGTGACGAGGCACCGCACGCAAACTATCGGTTGTCATAAAGGTTACCGTCGGTAAAATCATGACAAAGAGAACGAAAATCCCTGACAAGATCCCAAAACCAGTTCCACCAAAGACACTACGGACAAAAGGAACTACGACCTGCAAACCAATAAATCCATAGACGACTGAAGGAATCCCGACTAGCAATTCAATGGCTGGTTGCAAGATTCTAGCACCTTTTGGTGAGACCTCGGTCATAAAGACAGCTGCACCAATGGCAAAAGGAGTTGCGATAAGGGCTGATAGGATTGTGACAATAAAGGAACCCAAAATCATGGGAAGGGCACCAAATTGTTTACCTGAAGGATTCCAAGTTTGTCCAAAGAGAAAATCAAAGATGTTGACCCCATTGACAAAGAAGGTCGACAAGCCTTTTTGGGCTACGAAAATCAAAATCATGGCCACAATGATGACAATCAAAGACAGGCAGGCAAAGGTCAAGCCTTTTCCTAATTTCTCTAGACGATAGTTCTTTGAGGGAGAAAGTAATTTTTTAGCTAATTCTTCTTGATTCATTATTGACTCCCTTCTAGTGCTGTCACCGTTCCTACAGCATCTTTTTCAACCTTCATTTCCTTAACAGAAATATAGCCCATCCCCTTAACGATTCCGCTTTGCGCTTCATCAGAGAGGACAAAGTTGAGGAATTCTGCCACCAATTCGTTTGGCTGACCTAGGGTGTACATGTGTTCATAAGACCACAAAGGCCAGTTATTGCTTGTAACATTTTCTGCAATCGGCTCATAGCCATTCAACTTCATACGTTTCACTGAGTCATCCACATAGGCAAAGGCTAGATAAGAAATGGCTCCTGGTGTCTGGGAAACAATGTTTTTAACCATCCCATTTGAATCCTGTTCTTGACTCTGCACGGCAGATTGACCATCCATGATAACACTATCAAAGGTTGCACGTGAACCCGAACTTGCCGCACGATTGATAATGGAAATGGCTAGGTCTTTCCCACCGACTTCTTTCCAGTTGGTCACTTGACCTGTGAAGATGCTACGGAGTTGTTCAGTTGTCAGATTTTCAACATCAACTTCCTTGTTTACAATGACTGCCAAGCCCGCTACAGCAACCTTATGGTCCACTAGAGCGGATGCGTTGATACCGTCTTTTTCCTCGGCAAATACGTCTGAATTTCCTACATCAACGGCTCCAGACTGAACCTGAGACAAACCTGTACCAGATCCTCCACCTTGGACGTTGACTGTTTTTCCAACGTGCATAGAGCCAAATTCATCTGCTGCTGCTTCGACCAAAGGCTGAAGAGCCGTTGAGCCAACAGCTGTCATGGATTCCCCACGATCAATCCAGCTAGCACATCCCGCCAAAGAACCTGCTAGCAAAAGAGCCGCAAGGGATAGAGCGAGTTTTTTCCTTTTTTTCACTGTTTTTCTCCTTGAAAATAATGGTGAATGCTGTGAATTTTTTCAACTATTTATTTATGTTTTTCTTTTTTAAAATTGAGAGCAAACTGAAGTTGATAGCTTAATTTTACTAGAAATTTGCTCAGTTGCCGTCTCCACCAATTTTGACTTAAAATGAAAGACAATTTGAAAAAAATCCATACTTCCACTATAACATAGACAAGCTACTTTGACTAGCATTTTCACTTGAATCTGAGACCTTTTGGAAAATAGTTTTTCAAAACATTTCCAGTCACCTTTCCAAAGCCCAAACCATTTCCTTGAACCAAAACTTGGTACCAACCATTTGGCAGACTTTCCGCCAGCTGAACGGTTTCTCCAGCCACATACTTTACAAATTCCTCTTGATCAATTTCAACCGACTGCTTGACCTGACTCGGTTTCAAGGCTAGACCAAGAGCAAAACTAGGCTCAAAACGTTTCTTCTTAAAAGTACCCAAATTCAGTCCATTGCGAGCAATCTTGAGCTTCCCTAAATCTGGCAAGAATTCTGGCAAGAGATAAAGTTGGTCACCAAAAGTCTGCAAGATTCCCCTTAGATTGATTTTCAAGTGTTTTTGGGCAAATTCCTGCCACAAAGTAACTTGTTCTCGGCTGAGATTGCTCTTACTTGCCTTACATTTAGGAGCTGAATTGTCACCTTTAAATTGTAAATGAGCGACAAACTGCCCCTCTCCCTTAAAATGATGAGGATACATCCGAGCCGTTTCTGGCAGGTCAATACCAGCTACCATTCCATTGATATGCTCTACTGGTAACAAATCAAAATCATACTCCTCCAGTAGCCAATTGACAATCTCTTCGTTTTCCTCGGGGGCCCAGGTACAGGTTGAATAAACCAAGCGACCACCTTCAGCTAGCATGGTCACTGCATCCTCCAGAATTTCTCTTTGCAAGCTAGCACATTGACTTGGATAATCTAAGCTCCAATAATCCATAGCATCTGGTTGCTTACGGAACATTCCTTCACCAGAGCAAGGGGCATCAAGAACGATTAGGTCAAAATAGCCCTTAAAAACCTTGGCCAAGCGGTCAGCAGATTCATTGGTTACCACGACATTTGTCGCTCCAAAGCGCTCCATGTTTTCAACTAAAATCTTAGCCCGTTTGCTTGAAATTTCATTGGAAACAAGTATCCCCTCCCCTGCTAGATAGGCTGCTAGTTGAGTGGATTTTCCACCCGGTGCAGCAGCCAAATCCAAGACCTTCATACCAGGACTGGGCTGGGCTACCTGAGCAACCATCTGGGCAGCGGGTTCTTGCGAATAAACCAAACCAGTAGCATGCTCAGGTGATTTCCCTGAAACCTTCCCATAATGTCCCCAAGGAGTTTGAGGAATGGCATCAGGAAAAGAAACTGGCGCTTCTTTTAAAGGATTGACCCGAAAGGCCGAAACCGCTTCCTCCTCAAAAGAGGCAAGAAAATCTCTTGCCTCATCTCCTAGTATCTCTTCATATTTTTCAACAAATCCTTCTGGAAATTTCATTTAAGTTCTTTTCCTTTCGTAAATATAGGACTGAATTTCCTCCTGCATCTTAAGAGGTAGCATCATGACCGGTTGTCTGGTTTGAAAATCAGGAGCTTCACCAGATAGGGTCACAACCCGATAGCCCAGACTTTCCCCTAAAATACTAGCCGCAGCATAATCCCATGGTTGCAGATAGGTAACATAGGTCAACAAACGCCCTGACAAAATCTTTACAAAACTAATGGCCGCACTCCCATAGACACGAACACCGAGGACCGCTCGACCCAAATCAGCCAGCCCCCATTCGTTGGTTTCCAACATACCACTATTCCCTGCAATGAGAAAATCTCCAAGTGGTTTTGCTTGAAAGGGAGCTAGAGGCCTATCATTTAGACAAACTGGAAACTTACCACCACCGTGATAACAATCCCCTTTGATCACATCATAAATGAGACCAAACTGACCTTGACCATTTTCAAAATAAGCCATCATGACAGCAAAATCTTCCTGCTGGGCTACAAAGTTATTGGTACCATCAATGGGATCAATGACCCAAACCTTGCCCTCTTGAACCGAAGCTCTCAGACAACCTTCTTCAGCGCAAATCTTATCCTCAGGATAACGGGACAAAATCTCACCAACCAAGAGTTCCTGAACTTCCTTGTCCAGTTTGGTCACCAAATCTGTTGGAGAGGACTTGGTTTCAACACGCAAGTCTTCCTGCATATGGTCAAGGATGTACTGGCCCGCTCTCTTAACAAGCTCTTTGGCAAATTCAAATTTACTTTCCAAGAGAAATATTTCCTTCCCCTTTTTCCTTAGCAGCCTGAACAGCTCGGTAAATCGAATAGCCACTAACCGTTTCAAATTCTCGTCCCAAACGTTTTTCTTCGCTCTTGCTTGGCACGACCGCTTTGAATCCCTTATAGGAGTCCAGTAACTTTTTAGCCTCTACCTTGCCCTCATAGGCAGCTTCAACATCATTAAAAAAAGAAAGCACTGAAGCAAGTTCTTCAGTGCTCCACGACAAATCTAGTGGGTAACTATACTGTTTGTTCATTAACTAATACCGGCTCTCATTCTTGCTTCTTTTAGTTCTTGCTTACGGTAACTACGAGGGAGAAAAGCACGAATCTCATCTTCATTAAAACCGATTTGCATGCGTTTGGCATCGATAATAATTGGACGACGCAAAAGACTAGGATACTGCTCAATCAAATGAAGCAATTCCGATACCGAAATACTCTCTACATCAATATTCAATTTTTGAAAAATTTTTGAACGAGTTGAAATGATGTCATCAGTACCATTTTCGGTCAAGGAAAGGATGTGTTGCAATTCCTTTCTTGTTAAGGGACTGGTCATAATATTGTGCTCCTCAAAGGGCACCTTATGTTTTTCTAACCAGGCCTTAGCCTTACGACATGAAGTACAGCTCGGTGATAGAAATAGTGTAATCATGCTTTTCTCTTCTTATCTATACTTTGCTAATTCTATTATACAAAAAAATAAAGCGCTTGACTAGAGATTTTTAGAAAAAAAAGCCTATTTTTTCAAGAAAAATAGACTGTTTGCGAACGATTGAGGTAAGGTAGATTTAGTTAATTCACTCTTGACAATAGTTTCGAATCACATACCTAACTTATTTACTCAAAATAAGAACATCTTTAGTATTATTTCCCACGACTTTTCAGATATAGAAAACCAAAGAAGCTCTCATAGAGGGCAAAAAAGAGGAGGAAGGCATGGAGGAAGAAGGTCTCTGGCAAAATCAGAATCACTGGATCCTTGGCTGGATCAAAAAGCCAGGTATCATCTCCCACAAAGAGAATTTGATGGAAAAGAGTAAAGAATTGGTCAAAACCAATCAACACTCCCCCAAGCCCAATCAGCAAAGGCAATACCACTAGAGCCAGAAGCCCTTTACTAAATAAAGACAAGAAGCCCTTTTTCACAATCCCTTTGACAAAGACATAGAAACTTGGTAAAGTCACTAGAGCAACCAGCTGAACTAGGTGAAAGAGGTCCTTGACCACTGCAAAATGGTGCAAACCATCCGCTGACGAACGAAAATCTGGCATCTCTAAGACCTGACTAAAAGGATTGGTCAGGTAATCCATCAAGATATGAAAGTTATATTGAATGGTTTCTGATTTTAGATAAACTCGATTCGTTAAGTTCAGCCACTGAATTTCCAGAGGATAAAAAATCCAAGCCAAATAAATGGTCAAAAGGATTGAGAGGGAGAGGAGAAAGAGCATAGAGCTCCAAAAGGTCAGTTTAGTTTTCATCAAAGTTCCACTCCGCAAGGCTAGAAACCACATGAGTCGGTGCGATTGGCAGGTCTGCTACTTCTTCTGCCTTAGTAAAACCTGTTGTCACCAAGAGCGTTGGAATGCCATTGTCAATCCCTGCTCGAATATCAGTCAAGTAATTGTCCCCAACCATAATCAACTCTTCCCGTTCCAAGCCTAAGTGCTCAACTGCCTTATCCATAATGATGGCATTTGGTTTTCCGATATAAACAGGCTTCACTCGTGTTGCTACTTCAAGCAGGGTAATCAGTGAACCAGCACCTGGCAAAAGACCGCGTTCTGTCGGGATGTTGAGATCAGGATTGGTTCCAATAAAGTGAGCTCCCTTTTGAATCGCAAGAGTTGCTGTGGCAAATTTTTCATAGTCGACTTGCCAGTCCAGTCCTACTACCACATAGGCTGGATTTTCCTTGTCTTCCACATAACCAGCCACCTTGATGGCTTCCTTAAGCCCTGCTTCTCCGATGACGTAGACCGTCTTTTCCAGTCCCAAGTCGTTCATATAGTCGATAGTTGCCAAGGTCGCTGTGTAGACAGTCGATAGGGGCGTATCGATATTAAAATTCTGAGCCAGCATCTCCTGAACACTCTCTGGAGTGCGGGTTGTATTGTTGGTTACAAAGAGATAGGGAATATCACGCTTTTGCAATTCATGGACAAAAGCCTCTCCTGCTGGGATTCGGTCTTTCCCCTTATAAATCGTTCCGTCTAAATCAATTAAATAGCCTTTATATTTCATCTATTTCTCCCTAATCCTTTTTTATTTCTTGCCAAGTGATGATAGCTTGGGCATTAGTAGCCCCGTTACTTATAATTTCATGCTTACTTTCCAGTCCAGACCGTTCAACAGCCGATGTAATCACCCCACCTGGTCGAACTTCCTTGACATACTTGAGATTGATTTTCTTGGGAATATATTGGGTCAAAAAATCAGCTCCCATGACCTCAAAAATCCAGTCCAGATATTTACTGTTATTGACATGACCATTCATATCCAAGTCGTAAAAACGAACATGGTAATCCTTGCTGAATGGTTCATCCAAAGACTCATACTTTGGTCCGCGGATAAGCTTTTTATCAAAGTCAGACTGGTAAGGAGCCACAATCTCAGGTTCAACAGCATGGACTTTTCGACTGTCTCGATCCATGAGAACAAAGGTCGCTATCATGTGGATGAGTTCCCGTCCCTCTTCATCATAAATAGTAAAGCGACGGTAGCAAAAGAGCCGATTGTAGCTCAAAGCTTCCGTTTCGATAGTGATTTCTTCTGCAAAACGAGGCAAACGAACCACCTCAATATCATAATCTGTGATAATCCAGACCAGATTATGCTCTTCCAAAATAGTCTTATCACTAACACCCAACTCAATCGACTGCATCCCTGAAACTTGCAGGGACAGTAAAATCACATCTGGAAGTTTAATATGACCATTCATATCAGCCATATCAAAAGGAATTTTCATTTTCATTTGATAAGTTAAGCCCATCTTCCTACTCCAAAATAAATCGTTCTGCTACGGTGTCTCCCAAAAAGAGACCTCTTTTTGTCATGCGCACGCGGTCACCCTCTATTTGCATGAGACCTTGTTGAACCAAGTCTCTGACAATTTCTCCATAAAGTCCATCAAAAGACCGACCAAATTTTTCCTCAAATCGCGCCATGGAAACCCCTGATTTCTTGCGGAGACCTAGGAACATTTCTTCTTCCATTTGCTCCTTTTGACTCAGGTGCTCTTCTGTGATGCGCGCATTGCCTTTTTCAACCGCATTAAGATAATGACGAATGGGACCATGATTCTTATAGCGAACTCCATTGACATAACCAGATGCCCCAGCACCGATGCCATAGTATTCAGCATTGTCCCAGTACATGAGATTGTGGCGACTTTCAAAACCAGGCTTTGAGAAATTGGAAATCTCATAATGCTCAAAACCAGATTTCTCCAGCTCCGCGATGATGTACTCAAACATCTCAGCCTCCAATTCCTCCTTAGGTAGAGGCAATTTTCCTCGTCGCATACGGTTCATAAAGACCGTATGATTTTCTAAAATCAAACTATACAAACTCATATGAGGAATATCCAGCCCAATAGCCTTAGCCACATTGTCCTTGACCTGCTCCATAGTCTGACCAGGCAGCGCATAAATCAAATCGATAGAGATATTATCAAAACCAGCCAGTTTCAGGCGGTCGATATTTTCATAAATATCCTTCTCCAAATGACTGCGCCCAATCTTTTTCAGCATCTTGTCATCAAAGGTCTGCACACCTAGTGAAACACGATTGACAGCCGAGTTCTTCAAAACCGCAATCTTATCCGCATCCAAGTCGCCGGGATTGGCTTCAATGGTCAACTCTTCCAAGGCAGACAAGTCCAAGTTTTTAGTCAAGCCATTCAATAACACCTCTAGTTGCGAAGCTGATAGAGCTGTCGGTGTTCCACCACCAATATAGAGGGTTCTTAACTTTTGAATATCATAAGATTGAAACTCTTCTAACAGATGTTCCAAATAACTATCTACCGGCTGATTCTTGATAAAAACTTTGGAAAAGTCACAGTAATAACAAATCTGGGTACAAAACGGGATGTGCACATAGGCTGACGTTGGTTTTTTCTGCATAGTACTTATTATACCACAAAGACAGGCTACGAGAAAAAAATCACCATCCCCAGATACATAGTCCGTCCAGAGATGGTGATGGTTTATTCTTCTGTTATGTCAATAACAATCTCTTCTGATTCATCAAGAGTTTCGGCCTTTTCTTGCCATTGCTCCTTGAGATTATTGAATCGATCTTTTGATGCTTCTGTCGCTTGACGAGCACATGATTTGGCTTGAGCAAGGACACTGTCCACAGTGATTTCACCTGACTCAACCTGTTCTTTGGTTTTAAGAACAAAATCTGTAGCCTGCTCCTTGACTTCTGTCAGTTTTTCACAGACCTGCTCCTTGGCATACTCAGGATCTTCTTTCAAATCATCTAGAAAATCTTGAGCCTGACTGCAAACTTGTTTTCCCTTGTCGCTTGTTAAAAACAAGGCAAGAGCTGCACCTGAAACGGTTCCTAAAAGGATTGAGGATAGTTTACCCATAAGAATTCTCCTTTTTTATTTTTTGAAAAATTTACTTGCAAGACGAAGAGCTGACAAACTTGCACCAGTCTTAATGGTTTTTGAACCAGCTGATGAAGCTTTCTTGCTCAAGACACGCGCATGGTCATTGAGGTCTGAAACAGATAGAGATAAATCTGCAACTGCACTAAAGAGTGGATCAATCGTTGCCACCTTGACATTGATATCATCTGCCAAGACATTGACCTTAGACAGCAATTCATTGGTATGATGCAAGGTCACATCCACATCTGAAGTTAAGGTTTTAATCGTCTTCTCTGTTTCATCGATAACACGTCCAAGCTTTTGTACAGTAATGATTAGATACACTAAAAAGACAATCAAAGCAAGGGCTACAAGAATATATGCAACTTCTAACATTTAGTTTTCCTCCTCTGAAATATAGTAAGGGGCCTTCTTTCGATTTTGATATAGAATGATAAAAATACCCAATCCGATAAGAACAACTGAAAGCCATTGAGACACTCGAAGGCCAAAGAACATGAGACTATCTGTCCGCATGCCTTCGATGACCATACGACCGAAACCATACCAAATCAGATAAAAGGCAGTGATATGACCTCGTCTAAGGCTCTTCCATTTTCGTCTAAAAATCAGAATCAAGGAAAATCCAAGAAGATTCCATAGAGACTCATAAAGGAAGGTCGGTTGACGGTAGCTCCCCTCAATATACATCTGGTCACGGATGAAGCCAGGTAGATAATCCAGATTATCCACTGCTGCACCATAAGCTTCTTGGTTAAAGAAATTGCCCCAGCGCCCCAGACTTTGGGCAATCATGACGCTAGGTGCCGCAATATCTAAGAAATCCCAAGTATTGATGAGTTTACGATCAGCAAAGATATAGAGGACAAGAGCCCCTGTAATCAAACCACCGTAAATGGCCAAACCACCATTCCAAATGGCAAAAATTTCTCCCAAGTTCTGACTATAGTAATCAAAACGGAAAATAACATAATAGAGACGAGCTCCTAAAATAGCCAAGGGAAAGGCTATCAAGATGAAATCTAAAATATCGTCTGGTATGATCTTCTTTCTAGGTGCTTCTTTCATGGTCAAATAAACCGCAAGAATCAAACCTGTAACAATACACAAGGCATACCAACGAATGGCTAGAGGGCCTAGATGAATAGCAATTGGATCAAGCATTAGGCACCTCGTTTTGAGCAATGAGATTTGTCAAGCGTTCTTCGAACAAACGTGTCGCATCAAAGCCCATTTCCTTGGCACGATAATTCATGGCAGCTGCCTCAATCACGACAGAAATATTACGACCTGTTTTAACTGGGATACGGATACGAGGAATAGATACACCAGCAATTTCTAATTCTTCAGCATTGTTTCCAAGACGATCAAAAGTCTTGTGCGTATCGTAATTTTCCAAGTAAACAGCCAACTGGACTTGTGAAGAATCTTTAACGGCACTTGCACCGTAGAGACTCATGACATCGATAATTCCGACCCCACGAATTTCAATCAAGTGTTTCAAGATTTCAGCGGGTTCACCCCACAAAGTAATCTCATCCTTGGCAAAGATATCGACCCGGTCATCTGCCACCAAGCGGTGACCACGTTTGACAAGCTCTAGACCTGTCTCACTCTTACCGATGCCACTATCGCCCTGAATCAAGACACCCATCCCATAGATATCCATCAAGACCCCGTGCACACTGGTACGTTCCGCCAAACGAGAATCCAGATAGCTAGATATCTCTCCAGACAAACGACTAGTAGCTGTACGGCTGGTTAAAATGGCAATCTTACAATCTCTAGCTGCCTTTAACATTTCCTCTGGAACCACCAAACCACGGGCAACAATGACCGCAGGTGTCTCAGGTAAAAACATTTTTTTCAAGACTTGGTAACGGTTGTGAGAGGACATTGAAACGAGATAGGACCATTCCTTCATCCCCAAGAGCTGGATCCGCTCTGGTGTGTAATAATCAAAATAGCCTGTCATTTCAAGACCAGGTCGCATAATATCCGCTGTATTAATTTCCTTTTCAAGTAATTCTGGTTCGCCATAGACAATGTCTAGTCTAAGCTTTTCAATCACTTCTTTTACTAAAACCGACATCATTTCCTCCTTCAATCGAGTTCTTTTTACTATTATATCAAATTGTCCTTAGAAGTTTCAGATTTTTGCAGGCTTTGAAGTATTTATTTATACTCAATGAAAATCAAAGAGCAAACTAGGAAACTAGCCGCAGGCTGTACTTGAGTACGGCAAGGCGACGTTGACGTGGTTTGAAGAGATTTTCGAAGAGTATTAAAAGAAAAAAGACTAGATTTCTCCAGCCTTTCATTTCTAATTAGAATTTTTTACGTTTACGAGCTGCTTCTGATTTACGTTTACGTTTTACAGAAGGTTTTTCATAGAATTCACGTTTGCGTGTTTCTTGAAGAGTACCAGCTTTAGTAACCGCACGTTTGAAACGACGAAGTGCGTCGTCAAGAGATTCATTCTTACGTACTACTGTTTTAGACATTTTTTTCACTCCCTTCAAGTTCAAGATCTATTCTATTTTACACGTAAAAGGAATAATTGTCAAGAGGAAACTAAGTTTTTTATTCTTCATAATGATTAATAATATAGTTCACCATCTCCTCCATATCTGCTTCAGATAAAGGTAATTCCCAGTTTGTTGTTTCCATTTTAAGAAAAGCATCACTGACTTTAGTTATTGTATAGCAATCTTTAAAAATTGGAATTTTTTTAGATTGTTCAAATAAGATGCCTATTCTATCATATAAGACGTGAAGTTCTTTACTATTTGGATCAATATCAAAAGACTGTAAAGAGATTAAGATGTCATTTCCTTTATATGACAAATCAATCCACATGTGATTTGATAAATCATATGGCCTAGATAATCTACTACCCGAGGTGTACTTGTTATTTCCTCTGCCTCCTGAATATTGATTTCTTGTGGTATATGGTTTATCTTTTGACTTAGTAAAAAGAGAATTCCCCTCCTTATCTTTCTTTTTTGTAATGAATCCTATTATACTTTTTCTTTCTTCCGTTCTAGCGCTCTTATACGCTTCTTTTACTTTTAGAAATTCTTCTTTACTATTCATGTGCCCCCCTAACGTAATGTTGAAGTTTTATATGTCTAAAACCACTTACTCCAAAGAGCAAGTGGTTCTTGTATTTTTACTTTTCAAGTAAGCTTAGTGCCTCAGCATCTGCAATAATCGTCACATCAGGGTGGTTTTGTAGGCTACTTGCTGGGAGGTGCTCAGTCACTGGGCCTGATACTGTTCCAGCAATGGCTTCTGCTTTCGACTCACCGTAAGCAAAGAGAATAATTGACTTGGCATCCAAGATGTTTTTAATTCCCATTGAAATGGCTTGAGTTGGAACATCTTCAATCTTGTCAAAGAAGCGCGCATTGGCTTCGATAGTAGACTGGTCAAGTTCTACTAGATGTGTTTGACTGTCAAATGGAGTACCAGGCTCATTAAAGCCGATATGTCCATTGCGACCGATTCCCAAGATTTGAAGATCCACTGGATGGTCAGCCAAAATTTGGTTGTAGCGTTCAACTTCAGCTTCAGCATGATCCTTAACCCCACGAGGCAAGAAACTTTCTTTAAATGGTTTTTGGTTGAACAAGTTTTCTTGCATGAAGTAACGATAAGACTGTGGATTGTCTCCATCAAGTCCTACATACTCATCAAGGTTGACACTGATTAGATTTGAAAAATCAAGGTCACTCTCAACAATTTCCTTGTAAAATTCAAGTGGGCTACTTCCTGTCGCAAGTCCTAGTGTTTGAGCTCCATTGGCCAATTTTTCCTTCAAAATCTCAAAAGCAACTTTTCCACCTTCGATTTGGTTTTCAACTTTAATAACTTTCATCTTTTTATCCTCCGTTTCAATCTATATTTATTATATGGTATAGACCAATTTTTGTCAAGTGAAAACGATTTAATTTTCAAAAAAAGAGCGTCCAAACTTGAAACATGTTATAATGGATAAGATTAGAACTTAGAAAGAATGAACAGATATATGAATACAGCTGATTTTGATTTCCACTTACCTGAGGAATTGATTGCCCAAACACCCCTTGAAAAACGAGATGCCTCTAAACTCCTCATCGTCAATCGTGAAACGGGAGAAATGCAGGATAAACACTTCCACTCTATTATTGATATGCTGGAACCTGGTGATGCCCTTGTCATGAACGACACCCGCGTTCTACCTGCCCGCCTCTATGGTCAAAAGGAAGAAACAGGAGGCCATGTGGAACTGCTCCTACTCAAAAATACTGCTGGGGATGAGTGGGAAGTTCTGGCTAAACCTGCCAAACGCCTCAAGATTGGTACTCGTGTCAGCTTTGGTGATGGTCGCCTCAGCGCTGTCGTTACGGAAGAATTGACCCACGGGGGCCGCATTGTCCGCTTTGAATACCAAGGAATTTTCCTAGAAGTTTTGGAAAGTCTGGGAGAAATGCCATTACCACCTTATATCCACGAAAAACTGGATGACCGTGAACGTTATCAAACCGTTTACGCCAAGGAAAGTGGCTCTGCTGCAGCACCTACTGCTGGACTGCACTTTACCAAAGAACTGCTGGCAGAAATCCAAGCTAAAGGAGTTCATCTGGTTTATCTGACTCTTCATGTCGGGCTCGGAACCTTTAGACCAGTTTCTGTTGACAATCTGGACGAACATGAAATGCACTCAGAATTCTACCAACTTTCTGAGGAAGCGGCTGCCACTCTTCGCTCTGTTAAGGAAAATGGTGGTCGTGTTATTGCTGTCGGAACCACTTCTATCCGCACCTTGGAAACTATTGGTTCCAAGTTTGATGGACAAATCCAAGCAGATTCTGGCTGGACCAATATCTTTATCAAACCTGGCTATGAATGGAAGGTCGTGGATGCCTTCTCAACCAACTTCCACCTGCCAAAATCAACTCTGGTCATGTTGGTTTCTGCCTTTGCAGGTCGCGAATTAGTCTTAGATGCCTACCACCATGCTATCCAAGAACACTACCGCTTCTTTAGTTTTGGCGATGCCATGTTTATCTACTAATTTTCACAATCAAAAAGCGCATATTATCAGGTATTATCCTTTGGTGCTCTAAGCTTTTCTAATGATTAGACAGTCGCAAAAAAGTCTGAAAAGCTCTCAGAATCATTGTCTCAGCACCAAAAATACGTGAAATTTGCATAATTAAAATAAATTTCAGGGGGAGTTATACAAAAAAACGACGATTTAAATCGTCGTTTTACCAAGATAAATATGTAATCTTTTTTTGAAAATACGTCTATTTATTTTTTATGGTTTTTTATTGTAAAGTAGACCCAACCGAATGAACATAGGTTGTAAAAAGCAAATGAAAAAACTGCAAGGATGATAGCTCCTGTATCTAAATAACCTCTTTCAAGACCGTTTTTCAACAACAACAAGCCTGTAGTTTCGACAACGATCAAAAATAAAAATATATAAAAAATTTTCGCATTAAGCATATTGTTACCGCTTTCTTTTTATTTGGTTTTATTGTATAACAAAAGTTGAAAAAAATCAAAAATACAAAGGAGTTTCCGTTATGTCTAAGATGTTTAAATGCATGTGTTTGCTAGTTATGTCTGTTTTCTGTATGTCTAGCATTTCCCCGTCGCTTGTTGTTTTTGCTGATGATAGCTTATCGGCAAACTCTAAAGTTGTATCTGGTGAGGCTCAGTTTGAGAATGGCTCATCAGTGCGGTTCGGAGATACGCAAGTAAATATTTAAAGTGATGAAGTTCTTGAGGTGGTCAATCCAAATGGAAATGTAGACACTATTGAACGACGTGCTGATGGCGTCTATATCAATGGGTCATTTTATATGGCTTATCAAAAGAATGAAATCGATCTAAATATATCTTTTAGATCATACGATCCTAATGTTTGGAATTACGTCAACACAATACATGGGAATAAAGAAGCCAACACATTCGCTAACTTCATGATTGGTGCTGGAATAAGTTATATGATTGGTAAGATAGGTGCTCTATTGGGGGGTCCATGGGGTACAATAATTGGTGGAGCATATTTTGGTATACAAGCTTATCAGTCTTACTTGGATTCACAAAGCCCATATCCATACTACATAACAAGTACTTATATCCATGTTGCTCAAAGAAAATGGAAGTTTATCACTGAATACTATAGAAACTCAGACTATACTGGGTATGTAAAAACCGAAACAACCTACGTGAATTTCTAAAATATAAACCCTGCCTAGATATAAAGGCAGGGTTTATATTTTAGTTAATTGCTCAAGTAATTTGTAAGCATAATACTTGCGAAACTCTATTTGTTCAAGCGGTTCAAAAGCTCTTGTTTTTTATCCTCAAGCTCAGCTCTCCTTTGCTCGATTTCTTCACGTTTTTGGGCGATTTCTGCTTGCGCCTCGGGAGTTTCCAAAGTGCCTTGTGACTTGTGAAATTCTACTAGCATATCAACGATTTTTGGGTCTAATTCGTTGACATAATCAGGATTTGACCATTTCGGCACGTTGCTTGCAGGTGCTTGCTTTTTGCCGCCTTTTTGGGGCGTTTTGGCTTGTTGTTCAGCTTTCTGACTATAGTTGACCTCGTGGAATTTTCATGTTATGCGTTTTGTTATGGATAAAAAATGAATTAATTTATTCTAAAGCTCGGATCTTTCAAACTCTGAACACTGGCATTGATAACCGCGCCGACAATCAAAATCTTAGCGATGAGAATAAACCAGAACATCATGACCACCACGACGACGGAACTGAAAAAACGCACGTCCACTAGGCGATTGACATAATTGTTAATATAGACTGAAAAGATATTGAGCAGTAAGACCAGAGTCAACAAGACAAAGACACTACCTGGCAACACATAGCGAATCCGTCGGACCTTAACATTGGGCAGGAAATAATAAAGCATGACCAAGATTGCAAAAATCAAAGCATAGACCAAGGGACCTGTTAGGTCTTGCAGATAATCAAAGAGAGGACTATCCGATTTCCAGTAACTTTTGATAAGGTTGAGGAGCATGCGACCAAAGACACTTAGAAAAAGAGCTAGAGCAAAGAGAATCTGCAAGCCAAAACTGACAAATAAACTCATGAGTTGATGGGAAATCATTCCACGATTTTTTGCTACTCCGTAGGCTTTATTAAAGGCTTTCTGTAGGAAATTCATGGATTTTGAAAAGGTCCAGAGGGCTGACAAAACCGCAAAACTCAATAAACCCGTTGAAGGTTGGGTCAGCACTTCTGTAATAATCTTTGCGACCACATCATAGACTGTATCTGGCAAAAATTCATTGACAACCTTTAAAAAATTAGAAACTGGAATCTGAAAATAAGGGAGGATATTAACCACCACCAAAAGCAGGGGAAAAATCGAAATCAACCAATAGTAGGCTACTGCGACACTGGTCAACTCACTATCTGATGCTTGATAATAATGCAAAAAAGCTTTTAATAAAGGCTTATCTATCAGCTCTTTCCACCACTTTTTCATGTCACACTCCTTCACTTACAATCTTATACTCAATGAAAATCAAAGAGCAAACTAGGAAGCTAGCCGCAAGCTGTACTTGAGTACGGTAAGGCGACGCTGACGTGGTTTGAAGAGATTTTCGAAGAGTATTAACTAATTTCTTCTTACCAATTCCACCATATCATAAGGCAGGGTATTGGCAGCTTCCTTCAGAGAATAGTTCTCTAAGTTATTCACATTTTGTCGTAACTTCTTGGCATACTTGGTCGTAATCAATCGTTTTTCTTCATATTCGAAAATCAACTTGCGCTCCAGATAATAGCCTCTCAGCATTTCATCGATATTGTTGGGCTTAACACGGTTGATAACCCGTTCGACAAAGGCACCACTGGTAATAATAGCTGTTTCTCGGAGACGAGAATCCTGCATGAAACTGATTAAAGAACTCTTGTAAACCCCTTTAAGGTTCTCCAAACTTTCGATAATCATCTCTGTATTTTCTAGATAGAGCTCTGCAATTTGATCATAGTCAAGGGCTCTAAGTTTCTGTGATTCTTCATTTCTCCAACTGCGAAAAGTCTTGCCTAAGGTAAAGACTTCGTGAAGGAGAAAACGTAAAATCCGCAAGGAAACAAGGAAATAATAGGTCAATCGTGAAGCAAACTTGCGATTGATACCTTGTTCCATGTTTTTCAGATAACGTTGGTAGACTCGATAGGCACGCTCACTCATCTTGTCCTCTTCGTAAGCCTGCTCTAAACCATCACTTTCAATACTGAGGATAAGAAGTTTCAAGGCCTCCCAGTCTTCTTGAGCCCCCTTATTTTCTTGACTCAGGATGAGATTCTCAATACGTCCATGATAATTGTCAATAGCCGCATAGAGGGGAAGTTTATTTCTAGTGTCTTCCAACTCTTTTTCCAACTCTATCGTTACTTCATTCAAAATGGCGATATGCATGAGATAGTCCCTGCTTTCTTCCTGTTCATCAGAAAGATGAGGCAAGACCACGAGGCCTGTTAAAAAGCTTACTAGCGTCACACCTGCGACAAGGAAAAGCAAGAGAGGATACTCCTGTTCTAGATTACTTGGTATCAGCAGGAGCGTAGCAATCGACACCGTTCCCTTAACACCTGAGAAGGTTAAGAGAAGCATGTCCTTCATATATTTATTTAGCTTTTTCTTGAGACGTCTAGTCCTATAGGCATAATAGCCATAAATCATGACAAAACGAATGGCAAAGAGGACAAAGGTAAGAGCGACAAGAGATACCAGCAAGAGCAGAGGATTATAGATTGGATTGGTCAAGATAGGTTCTGCTATCATTTCCAACTCCATCCCTAAAATCACAAAGACAGAACCGTTCAGCATAAAGTTCACTGTATGCCAGACCGTCTCGGTCACCGTATCCACTTGGGCTTCGAGGAGCGTAATTTTCTTAAAACGGCTTGCCTTTAAAATCCCAGCAACTACAACGGCAATAATCCCAGAAACGTGTACTTCTTCTGCCAGGAAGAAGGTCACCAGGGGCAAACTCAATTCTAATAAAAGTTCGCTGGCAATATCCGTTGCTCTCACACTTAGCAAGAAACCATGGAGGAAACGGTTGGTCATGGCTGTTAAAAAGCCAATCAAAAAACCGCCTAGGATTGAAAAGATGAGCGAACTACTCGCTTGCCCAAGGGAAAAGGCTCCAGTTGTCCAAGCTGTCAAAACTACCTGAAAGGCAACCAAGCCAGAAGCATCATTCAAAAGTCCTTCACCTTTAAGGATATTAGACACGCGCTTAGGAAAGCTAAACCGCTCCGAAAGAGAAGCAAAAGCCACCAAGTCCGTAGGGCCAAGAGCTGCCCCAACAGCCAAGCAAGCTGCCAAAGGAAGGCTGAACCAAAGAAGGTGGGCCAAGCCACCCAAACTCAGGGTCGAGATGAAAATCACTGGAAATATGAGATAAACAATGATTCGCCAGTGTTTTAAAATAGCCGTAATATCTGCTTCCTCCGACTCTCGGAAAAGCAAGGGTCCAATAACCAGTGCCAAAAACAACTCTGTATTGAGGTGAAAGTCGGTATTGGGTAAAAAGAGACCAATCACAATTCCCAAAAGAATTTGCACCAAAGGGAGAGGCAAAAAGGGCAGGAGCTTATTGGTTGTACTTGAGACAATCAAGACCAGTAAAAATAGGATGAGGTAAATCAGTAATTCCACGCACGTCCTCCTTAATCTTTTTTACAACAGGATTCAAATATCTCCTTCTGCTCTTTGATTTTTTGGTCAATCTTGGAACAATCCTTGTGCTCAATTTTTCTCTGGCACCGTTCCATTTCAAGAGCAACTAATTTTTTCTTGATTTTAAGCATTTTTTTGCTCATATGCGCTTGGTCTAACACACCCACTGCTCGTTCGTGGTGGGTTGATTCAACAAAATTCTGGCGCATGGCATCCAGCTTTTCACGTAGATATTGTTTATCCATGTCTATATCTCTCTAATTTTTCAATCATTACTAAAAATGGTGGGTTGTTGACTTGGTTTAAAGTTCGGTAAATGGCAGCTGTGTACTCTTGTTGGTTCAACTGACTGACAAAATTCAAGACAGCATTCCTCTCGAGGTCGCCTCCTTCATGACCATAGTAGATCATGATAGCAATCCGTCCCCCTTTGACAAGCAAATGACACAGCTTTTCTAATGCTTCAATAGTTGTATGAGGTCTGGTGATGACAGACTTATCAGCAGACGGCAAATAGCCCAGATTAAAAATTCCTGCCTTGACTTCTGTCACAAACTGGTCCAGTGTCTCATGACCTTGCAAGATTAATTGGGCATTTGTCAAGCCAGCTTGATGCAAACGCTCTTGGGTCTTTTCCAAGGCTTGTTCCTGAATATCAAAGGCATAGACTTGCTTGGCTAGCTTGGCTAAAAAAAGCGTGTCATGGCCATTTCCCATAGTCGCATCCACTACGATATCGTCCTGAGTTACAACCTCAGCCAAAAAATCATGTGCCATCTCAAGTGGTCTTTTCATTTTCAAACTCCTGTTTTACAGCCTTGCATCCTTGAACACTTCCACGACGTCTCATCTCCATCTCAATGCTGTTGAGGACTTCCCATTTATTGAGGCTCCACATAGGACCAATCAGCATATCCCTAGGTGCATCTCCTGTGATTCGATGGATGACGATATGCTTGGGAATGATCTCCAATTGGTCACAGATAACCTTGACATATTCGTCCTGGCTCATCAGTTGCAAGCGTCCTTCGTGGTAATCACGTTGCATACGCGTATTGGTCATCAGGTGAAGCAAATGCAGTTTAATCCCTTGAATATCGTTATCCGTGACACAGCGACGGACATTTTCAATCATCATCTCATGGGTTTCACCAGGAAGTCCATTGATCAGATGGGAAACAATCTCAATCTTGGGATACTTTCTCAAACGCTTGACCGTTTCCACGTACAACTCATAGGAATGGGCACGGTTAATCAGATCAGAGGTTGCTTCATAAGTGGTCTGCAAGCCCAATTCAACTGTCACATGCATGCGTTCCGACAACTCAGCCAAATATTCGATAGTTTCGTCTGGTAAACAATCTGGGCGCGTTCCGATATTGATTCCTACTACACCTGGCTCATTGATAGCCTGCTCATAGCGCTCTCGGATGACTTCCAGCTTTTCATGGGTGTTGGTAAAATTTTGAAAATAAACCAGATACTTTTGAACATCCGGCCACTTACGGTGCATAAAGTCAATTTCCTTATAAAATTGCTCACGAATAGGCGCGTCCGGTGCTACGATAGCATCTCCAGAACCTGAAACCGTACAAAAAGTACAGCCTCCATGAGCCACAGTCCCATCACGATTGGGACAGTCAAACCCCGCATCAATAGGGACTTTAAAAGTCTTTTCTCCAAAGAGTTTCCGATAATAATCATTCAAGGTATTATAAGATTTCATAACTTTCATTATAACAAAAAACACCCACAATCTCAAAAGCCTGACTTTCCTATAAATTCCTCTGTTTCTCATTTCCTTTAGCGACTTTTTATGATACAATATGGATATGATTTTAATGAAATTAGCATCTATTTTATTATTGATACTGACCTTAGTAGTCTGCATTATCATAACCAAACTTTTTAGATTAAAAAAACTAGGACGAAACTTTGCGGATTTGGCTTTTCCAGTCTTGGTATTTGAGTACTACCTAATCACAGCTAAAACCTTTACCCATAATTTCCTCCCTAGACTAGGCCTAGCCCTCTCACTCCTAGCCATTATTCTTGTTTTTTTCTTCCTTTTGAAAAAACGCAGCTTTTACTATCCTAAATTCATCAAATTCTTCTGGCGTGCAGGATTCTTATTAACCCTTGTCATGTATATCGAGATGATTGTTGAATTGTTCTTAATGAAATAATCGAATCCCTAAACATTTTCTAGGGATTTTTGCTTTCTCTACAAAATAGGATGACAATAACACTATACAATTTTATACAAAGAAAATCCCTTAGAAACTGGTATTCTAAGGGATTTATCTTCTATCTAAGACAAGAGTTTCTCTCCACTCTTTAATGATAACGAAAGTATCAAAATTTCTAGTCTTCTTTTTTACCTTTAGTGGCTACTAATCCTGCACTCAAACATAGAAGAGCTAAACCTGCCGCTACTGCTTCTTGGCTTGCCGCACTACCTGTATTTGGTAACTGTTCTTTTTGAGCTTGACTAGCTTCACTTGAATCAATTGGTTTTGTAGCTGCTTTTTCTGACACTTGTGGTTTTGTATCTACCGGCTGTACTGGTTTAGTTGCTTCACCAGCCATACCGACTTCTACGATGCGATCCTGAGCCATAACTTTATCATAGCTATCCTTCTCAGTTCGCTTACCATTTTCAACCTCGATCAAGTGAACACGGACTCCTTGTCTTCCTTCTTGGAGGACTCGAGTTTGACCTACTGGAAGTTTATCGTTCTTTTGTTCCTGAACTTTGAAATTGATTGTTTCTTCTTCAATTACAAGTTCTGGTCTGTTAAGCACAAGATTCTTAACTTCGTCTTCTGGAAGAGAGGTGCCTGGTTTCGTTCCAATTTCTAGGATACGAGCTTGAGCAACAACTTTATCATAAGTTTCTTTAAGTTGGCGTTTTCCGTTTTCCACTTCAATCAAGCGAACACGGACTCCTTGTTTTCCTTCTTGAAGAACACGGGTTTCACCTAGATACAACTTATCAGACTTACGTTCCTGAACCTTGAAATCAATTGTTTCTTCTTCGACTACAAGTTCTGGTCTGTTAAGGACAAGATTCTTCACTTCATCTTCTGGAAGGGCGGTGCCTGGTTTCGTTCCAACCAAGACGATGCGGTCTGTCGGTGCCTCTACCACTTCATGGAGTTTTTCTTCCTTACTTCCATCAGAATTAATTGCTGTAAAGATACGTTCCTTACCAACTTTTCCTTCTTGTTTTACACGAGTCTCACCTAGATACAGTGTTGAATCTTTTTTCTCAACTGTCTTGTAGGCCAAGTCTTTTTCAACCAATTCAAGTTTTGGAAGTTCCTCCTGTACAGCAGCAACTGTCTTCTCAGAAACTGGTTTTTCCTTAGTCAACTGGATACGGTATTCCTTAACTTGTTTTCCACTTTCTGAAACGAGGCGAACAAGTACTGGAAGGCTGTCTTCTCCACTATCTACAACTGTTGAAGCTACTTGATTGGTTTCTTCAACTGAGACTTTTGGACGTTGACCTTTATAGGTAATTTGATAATCTTGACGATTTTCAGCGAAATCAGGAAGTTCTTTTCCATCTACAAGAATCTTCGATTGAGTACTTTCTTGAGGCAATTCACTTGGTGCAAGGAAGGTCATCTCAATCATCGCAACACCGCTCTTATCTGCTTTACGCTCCATACGCCATCTCATGGCTTTAGCTTTGACAGCTTTAAATGTTACGTTGATTTCATCACCAGCTGCAATGTCTTTATCCGCACGATAAGGAACAGCTTCCCAATTTTCTGGATTGTTAAATGGATGTCCAGATTCGTATGCTTGGTAGTTTGAATAGTAGGTTGGCACTTCAAAGTCTGGACCGACATAGCGCTCTAAAACAAGTTTAGAAGGCGCATCCGTACCACTATCTGCAAAGAAGTGAAGTTTGGCTTGCGCAACAGTCCGTTCGACAATCTTACCATTTTCACGGAAGATCACACCTGCTGATACTTCTGAATTAGAAGATGGTGTTGGAGACCAGTTTGTCCAACGACGATTTTCTGAATGATTTCCGTCATTGAGATAGTCCACACGGTCATGGGAGTTTCTATCAATGTCGTTAGTGGCTGAAGCAAAGGCGCGGTTACTATTTTCATCATACTCTGGGTTATTTGAAAGAGCTTCACCAAGTTTGTCTGTCACTCGTACAGAGAATTCTGCAACGAGGTCGCTACCAAGGATACGGCCTCGAACAGTAAATTGACCTGCTTTTGTCAGATTTTCTGCTGGAACTTCTTCCCATTCAACTGTCAGGTCTTTTGTTTCGTAGCCGTCTTTACCTGTGAAGTATACAGGAACCTTAGTCGGCAATTCAAGAGGTTGCCCTACTTGTAGCAAGCGAGCTTGTTTAACCGCAGCAACTGGTTTACGAGAAAGTAAGTCTTTATCCTTAGTGAAGTGCAGACGGTATTCTCCTAAGATGTCGCCATTTTCAGCTTTCGCGATGACACGAACTGGCTCACCTTCACGAACGCTTGGAACGACGGTAGCGAGACCATTGTTGCTAACACTTGCTGTGACTGCAGGAACTTTTCCATCTACAGACTCAAGGTAGTAGTCTGTCAAATCAGGGTTGAAGTTTGCTAAGTCTTTGCCGTCAACTTGGATTCTTGTTTGTCCTTTTTTGGCTGCCGCAACTTGTTTCGCAAAGATTTGTACTTCTGTGATAGAAGTTCCAAGTTTGTTGTCTGCCCTTATCATACGAATACGTACAGCATAGGTTTCAACTTTATCAAAGCTAAAGTGGTTCATTTCTCCAGCCTTGAGTTGTGCTGGAGCTTTGAGATTGCTTACCTCTTTCCAGTTTGCAGGATCGTTAAAGACATGGTCCTCATTGCCTACAAAGCTAGGATTCTTAGGAGCTGTTGGAACAGTCTTACCAACATAATACTCAATCACATAAGATTTCGGTGCACCAACCCCATGGTCTTCGTGGAATCCGACACTTAGATTATCAACGGAGCGTTTGCTCAAGATACCTGAATCTCCAAACAGAACACCGACTGAAGCTTCTGGATTACTACGATTCCAGTTTGTCCAACGATTGGCTGGTCGGTCATTAAAGGAAATCAATTTATCGTTGACATTTGAAACAGGGTCGGTTGGATTTGAGTCTGAAGCAAAGGCAAGTGGCAATTCTGAACCGGTCCATTGGTCAGAAATGTTTGCACCTTGCTCAGTTTGAGCAGATACTCGAACATGAAGTTTAGTTGTTAATTGAGTACCTTCTAAGCGACCATTAACTGTAAAGACACCTTCCTTAGCGTATTGCTCTGGACGAATCGCTTCCCATGCAACCTTAGCTGATGAAACATGACCATTTGAATCATATGTACGAACGCTTTCTGGTAATTGTGGTACTTCTGCGATTGGTGTTGTCACACTAACTTCTTCAACTGAAACGATGCCTTCTACAGATACTTTAGCACGCGCTTCCAAGTCAATTCCTTCAACTTTACCTAGCACTTCAAAGCTTTGATAGTGGTCTAGTTTTTCTTTTAGAATAGATTGCCATGTGACTTTGTGAGTTTTAGGGAAACCTTTGTCATACTCAACCGTTACTGTTGACGGAAGAGTAGGTTCTTGATGCAAGTCAGTTACTACGTTTACTGGACGGATAGATTGCGCAACCTTCGTCTCAGTATTGGCCTGAATCGTGAGATAGATTTGACCTGTAGCACCCTCATATTCAGCTTTCAGAGTGACTGCTCCTGGTTTATGCAACTCAAGCATTCCTTTTCGGACTGCAACTTCCCCTTCACCGCTTGTAGAGAAGGTTACTTTATCAGCTGGTAATACAGCTTGCGTTCCATCTTGATAGTAAGCTCGAACCGACAATTTGACTGTTTGGTCTTCTTTAAGACCGTCAGCTTGTTCCACTTGCAAGTTCAAATGGTCAATTTTTGGTGCTTCTTCTAGGAATTGAATTGCATAGGTTTGAAGTGGGCCACCATCTTTAGGCTGAACAAAGATGCTCGCACGCATGCCGTTTGCTGCGCTTGCTTGAAGAACTGTAACATCAGCATTTTCAGCACTTGCTGTGACTTCTGGCAATTGGGCTCCATAAGCTAGAGTACGATATTGCATTGGTTGTTGACTAGTAAGGCCTGTTACTGCCTCACCACCAACAGTAACAGTTGGCACTACAGGTGCTGCAGAATTTCCTTCTTCTACCACAAGGGTTGCATGAATAGTTTCTCCAGCTAACTGACCAGTCATTTGAATACGTGATCCAGCTACTGAAAGTTTGGCTTTATCTGCTTCCGCAATCTCCCATCTATCTACTTCATACTCTTGTACACTTCCATCGGTTACAAGTATTGACACATATTTATCTACAGTGTTCAAGTCTGCTCCTGGAGCAACACGTTTAACTGTTGGTAATTCTTTCGCAATTGCTAGAACCTCGACACGAGCCTCTACCTCACGTCCATTTGCTGTACCTTTAGCAGTCACAACTCCTGCTTGACTAACATCGACTTGAGACCAAGTTACTGGAAGTTTTTCACGACTACCATCGCTGTATACAAAACCTACTGTTTTCGGCATTTTTGGATCTTTACCAATTAATGTACGAACTCTTGCTACTTCTGTCCCTAAAACAGTCTTTTCTTGTCCTTCTTTTTTACCAGTAAAGACAGTTACTTGACTTGATTTCAAGAGATCTGAATGGGCTGTCAGTGTGAATTTACCTGCTTGTTCAGTTGATTTGACAATGGCAACACCTTTACCATTAAAGGCTTTACGAATCCAAGAACCATCTGCTTGCGCCTTATAGCGTTCACGGCTGGCTTGTTCCCCGTTATCGACACCGACAAGTTGACCTTGTCCGTGCAATTGGAAGCGAACCAGATTATTGGCAGTTGGTACTACATTCCCTTGGCTGTCAACGATTTCGTAGTAGATGTATGTCAAGTCTTTTCCATCTGCTGCGATTGCATGGTCTTCCTTGATAAGACGAACAGCCGCTGGCTTACCAGCAGTCGTAATCTTATCTCGAGCAATTTCCTTGCCAGATTCATCACGAGCAATTGCTTCCAAGGTACCTAGTTTATAAGCAACCTTCCACTCGAGATAAAGCTCTTTAGCATTAGCTCCCTCTTGGTATGTTCTTCTATCGCTAGTTTGCTTTTTGTTAAATTTCTTCTCTCCTAGAGACTGGCCATTTAAGAACAATTCTACACTAGAAGCATTCGAATAAGCACGAACTGGAATCTTGCATTCTGAATCAGCTACTTTTGATGCTAACTCTTCATTTTCCCAGTTCCAGTGAGGAAGAAGATGGACCATTGGTTTCTTTTTAACTGAAACCCATTGACTTTGGTAGAGATAGAAGTCATGTTTTGGAATACCTGCAGTATCTACAATACCAAAGTATGAACTCTTAACTGGCGTGTGGTTTTGGTTATGCCAAGGTGTTGACTCCCCAATATAGTCTGTCCCAGTCCAGATAAATTGACCAGCATAGCCAGCATTGTCTCGGTCAAAAGTCCATAAATCTGTAGCTGTTTTACCCCAGCCGACTCTGTCATTACCGTAGTCTGACTGTTCGTAATTACGTTCATGTCCATTACTATGTTTCAATTCACATTCAGGATGATAATAACTACCACGAGTACGAGTTGCTGAAGAGATTTCAGAACCATAAATCAACCATTTTGGATGCTTAGCTCGAAGAGCTTTATAGTTATCTTCAGAGTAGTTAAAGCCAACAGCATCTAATTCTTCGGCAATTTTCTCATGTCCACCACTACCATTACCGAAACGGAACTTATCTGCTCCCATAGTAACGTAGCGTGTCTTATCAACGTCTTTAATAACCTTGACCAAACGCTTTACTGTAGCTAGTGAGTGAGCATCACCATTAGCTTCACCGATTTCATTACCGATTGACCACATAAAAACAGCAGGATTATTTTTGTCTCTCTACCATAGTACGTAGATCGTAGTCGGACCATTTTTCACCTTTTTTAGCCTCAGGATGGGTAGCATCTTTTTCAAAGAAACGTCCATAGTCATAAGGTTTCTTTCCGCCATACCAAGTATCAAAGACCTCTTCTTGAACAAGTAAGCCAAGTTCAGCTGCAATCTGTAAAGTCTGAGGACTTGCTGGGTTGTGAGTAGTACGAATCGAATTCACTCCCATTTCCTTCATCTGTTTCAGTCTACGGTACTCAGCTTTATAGTTTTCTTCTGCTCCAAGCGCTCCGTGGTCATGGTGCAAGGAAACTCCATGAAATTTAATGCGTTCACCATTCAAAGAGAAACCTTCATTTGGTGTCCAGTTATAGTAACGATAACCAAACAGGTCTTTCTTAGCATCCACAAACTGACCGTCACGATATACACGAGTAACCAATTAGAGATTTTGTATCTTCTCAATAATTTTATTATCCATATCAATCCACATGTTTATACTTTCTAGGTAAAGAACTAGCGTAATGTTTTGAATCATTAAACTTTGCATTATAAAAAATCATATTATTCCCAATAATTTCTTGCCATTTAGGAATCTCCTCACGATAAATACGATTAAGTCCATAAAAGTTCTTTACAATAAATCTAACGGCTCCAATATGATCTCCTAAACCAACCACACACAACACATCATGTTCCATATCATATACCCAATGACTTTTTGAATTTGTCAGAATTTCCCAAGCAAATTCCCAACCTCTCTCAAGCCAATCATGCCCTGGTCTGTAATAAACTTTTGTCTGACAAGATTCATCATTAAATCCATAAAAACAGTGACTACACAGTGTTCTGTTTTTATCTACCCACCAACAAGGACCATACTTTTCATTGATGCAAGGTGTAACCCAGTTGCAAGAACATCGTCTACAGATACCCATTTCCATTTTCTATCTCTCATTTATTCTCATACTTTTAGGTAGCTTTTTACTCGGTAAACAGTAACCTTCGGATAAGTCCCTTTTGCTATAAAATTCAGGACTATTTGTCATGATGTGATCACTTCTTCTCCATCCTCGACGAAGTTGTTTGTAAGATAAAGAAACACGCTTCTCAATTTCTTTAAAACTAAATCCCAACTTCAAATATGTTGTTACAATAGTAGTAGCATGTTCTTTGGACTCTTCGCTTCTTGTTCTTCGCTGAAAGTTAATCTGCTTATCTTCTTCATTTAATGCTATCTGATAATCAATAAACAACTTCCGCATTTCCATAATTTTATGTTGCCAGGCCAAACTGTAAGGCTGCCCTGAATATCGATTCACTAAATCCTTTACGGGTTGTTTAAATTTCAGCTGAAGAGGATCGAATTCGCCAAGGTCAGAAAAGGGAACAATGAAACCTAATGGTTCGCTTTGAATTAATTCATTGTATAGCGCTTCTCTGTCCATCCTAATGTATCTCCTTCTGTCAAATGCATGTCATTGAGTCAAATAAGCTTAACTGGATGGTTGTAGGCGCTTGTTCGCTGTTTCCATTCTTATCATGATCGATAACGTCAAAGATTTCTAACGTGTCTAAATTCATTACAATCTCTAATCCTAACATCGTTGAACTCCTTTTAAATAGAATTTTAAGCGAACAAAAAAGAGAACAGATTTCTCTGTTCTCCTAAAAATATTGAATTATTTGATTTTCTAAAAACTCTTACCACTTACAGCATATAAAATAATATTTTTGATTGTTTTGGTAACTTCTCAAAGTAACTTCCACTTGCCTGACCAAAGTGGAAATTAGTCTAAAACGGATTTTTATGGTGGAATTAAGTGTGAGACGTTTGAGTTAGAAATGAGATCTACTATGACAAAATATAAACACCTTACCCTTTCAGACCGTAATGACATCCAGCTAGGTTTAGAGCGCGGTGAAACCTTCAAAGCTATCGGGCAACTTATTCTAAAAGACCCGACTACTGTTTCCAAAGAAGTCAAACGAAACAGACAAGTCCGAGAGTCTACATGCGATAAGCTTCCTTGCCCTCTACTCGATAAGGCTACCTTTGTCTGTAATGGATGTCCTAAAAGAAGACAAAATTGTGGATTTAAAAAAATCTTCTACCTAGCTAAACAAGCTCAAAAACAGTACGAACAAACTCTTGTCGAAGCTCGAGAAGGAACTCCTCTCAACTCTCAGACTTTCTGGGACATGGATAAAATTATTTCTGATGGGATTAAAAAGGGGCAATACATCTATCATATCCTCAAAACTCATAACCTTGATGTCAGCTCCTCAACTCTCTATCGACACATCCGAAAAGGTTACCTGTCTATCGCTCCTATTGACCTAGCCAGAGCCGTTAAATTTAAAGAGAGACGGAAAAGTAAGCTACCTT